>JACQHU010000184.1 GCA_016198805.1 Armatimonadota bacterium | reverse complement strand
GCCTGGAGGTTCTGGAGGACGCGAAGAGTCTGCACCTTGATGTCGCCGGCCACCATCTGGCCTGTGGCGGGATCCAGGGGAATCTGGCCCGCCAGAAACAGCAATCCGCCCGCGCGGATCCCCTGCGAGTAGGGGCCGACCGGCAGCGGCGCCCGGTCGCTGCGGATGACGTCTTTGGACATGGATACCTCCTCGTCCTGAAGGGAATTCAGGTGGGGTGTTCGCGGAGCGCCGGGCGATTCCTGGGATGGACCGGAAGCAGGGTTCGCCGGGGGGCTCCCCAGCGCAGGCAGGATGCTCCCCGGCGCAGGCGGGGTGTTGTGTTAGGACAGACCGCTCAGCAGGCGGACGAGTTCGAGGCGCAGCGGCTCGGGCGCGCGTTCGCCGCGGCACTTGTACTGGATGACCTCCCGCAGCCGCCGCTCGAACTCGGCGTGCTGCCGGCACGGCAGGCACTCCGCCATGTGCACCTGGAGGTCCTGGCAGAGGGTCTCGTCGGCCTCGCCGTCGAGGTAGGCCCAGAGGAGTTCGACCAGTCGCGTACAGTCGATCTCGCTCATCGCGCGGCCTTCGTCGGAGGACTGGTGTTCTCGCCGTTGACATACCCGGCGCGCCGGGCATAGTCCCAGAGCAGGCGCTGCAGGTGCCGGCGCCCGCGGTACAGGCGCGACATCACGGTGCCGATGGGAATCCCCAGGATCTCGGCGATCTCGCGGTAGGAGAACTCCTCCAGGTCGGCCAGGATCACGGCGGCCCGGAACGGCTCGGGCACCTGCTCGAGGGCCGACTTGACGTCGGCGTCCATAATCCGAGACAGCAAGATCTCTTCCGGGTCGCCGGCCCGCCGGTACTCCTCGCTCTCCTGCGCCTTGGCGTACAGGTAGAAGTCGCCGACGTCCTCCTGATCAACCAGCTCAGGTTCGCGCGCCGACTTGCGGTAGGTGTCGATGTACGCGTTCATGAGGATCTTGTAGAGCCAGGCCCGGGCGTTGGTCCCGGTCTGAAACGTGTGGAACGACCGCCAGGCCTTCAGGAAGGTTTCCTGCACCAGGTCTTCCGCCGCCGCGCGGTTGCGCGTCAGGCGCAGCGCGGTCCCGTACAGGCCGTCGAGGTGCTGGGTGACCAGCGCCTCGAACCGTGCCCTGTCCTCCTGGGACACTGCCAGCGGCGAAGGCTCTGGGCTCACGACAGTCGCACCCATGGGTTCTTCATGGACAACGGAGGCCCGCTGACAATCATTCCTGGCTCCTGGCTACCGCCGGGCAGCTGGATGGCGCCGGCCGCGCGGGTCCGGGCGCCGGCGGGGCGCCGGCGGGTTCGTGCCCGGCGTCGCGGCGGCTACAGGGACGGACGGCCGCAGATCGGCCAGGGTCAGGCGGTTGAGGACGCCGTCCGCGGCGGCCTGAATGGCCTGCCAGACCGGACGCAGCCCGCACCCCGGGGCATAGACGCAGTCGGGATCGTCCACCTCGACGCACCACCAGGGCGCGGTCGTCCCTTCCAGCACCGCGAAGGCCTCGCGGAGGGTGATCTCCGATGGAAGCCGCGACAGCGCGTGCCCGCCGTGCGGCCCGCGCTTGCTGGTGATCAGACCGGCCCGGCGCAGGGAGGTCATCAATTGATTGAGGTACGGCTCGGGCAGACCCTGCCGCTCGGCGATGTGCCGGCTGTGCACCGGTCCCTCGCCGTAGTGGGCGACCAGGTCCAGCAGGGCGCGCATCCCGTACTCGGCCCGGGTGGAGACCTTCATGTCACCACAAGCTCCTCTTCGGTGATGACGCCGTCCCTGATCCGGAATGCCCGGACGTCCACCTGGTCATTGGGGGTCGCCTTGTCGCGCAGGGAGACGATCACGTACGCCGCGTCCGGATAGAAGGCCTTCGCCACGTCGGTCCGCGAGGGGTAGGGGGGCGACTGGGTATGCGAGTGATAGATCCCCAGCAGGTCGAGCCCGAGGGCGTCCATCTGCTTGAACAACTGCAACTGCTCCTGCGGATCGAGCCGGTAGGTGAAGGGGCTCCGATCGGCGTTGTGGCCGCGCAAGACGGTCTCCACACGCCCCCCCCGTCCGGCCAGCAGGCCGCAGCACTCGATGGGGTGGTCCTCCCGCGCGTGCTCGATCATGGCATCCACCTGCGCCCGGGCCAGTTCCAGCGCCATTCACTTCATTATATATCACCGGGCTCAAGAATGCCGGACCGGGCTCAAGAACGCCGGTCAGGCCGCGCCGGCCCCGCCGGGCGGGTCCCCGCCCGCGGCCAGACGCCGGTGGATAGATACCGGTCCCCTGCGTCAGGGAAGATGGTCACCACGATGCCGCCCGTCAGGTCCTTCGCCACGGCCAGAGCCGCGGCCAGCGCCGCGCCCGACGATGGTCCGGCCAGAATCCCTTCTTCAGCGGCCACCCGGCGCGTGAGCAGGTACGCCTCTTCGGTGGACACGCGCAGGGTGCGGTGCGGGACGCTCGGGTCGTAGATGCCGGGGACGATGGCCGTCGGCAGGTGCTTCCATCCCTCGATGCTGTGGAACGCGTCGTCGGGCTCGGCGGCGATGATCTCGATGACCGGATGCGCCTCGCGCAGCCGGCGGCCGACCCCGATGGCGGTCCCGCTGGTGCCGATGCCGGCGACGAAGTGGGTGATCTGCCCGTGGGTCTGGGCCAGAATCTCGGGGCCTGTGGTGTCGTAGTGCGCGCGCCAGTTGCTGGGGTTGTTGTACTGGTCCAGGTAGACGTAGCGATCTGGAGCTTCCTCCGCCATCCGCCGCGCCATCAGGATGGCGCCGTCCGATCCTTCCAGCGGATCCGAGAAGATCAACTCGGCGCCGTAGGCCCTCAGCACGCCCCTGCGTTCCTCGCTGACATTGCCCGGGACCACCAGGGTGGCCCTATAGCCCTTGACGGCCGCAATCATGGCGTAGGCGATACCCGCGTTGCCGCTGGTGGAGTCCAGGATGATCTTCTCGGGCGACAGGCGTCCGTCGCGTTCGGCGTCCTCCACGATCCGCAGGACCGGGCGGTCCTTGACCGAGCCGCCGGGATTCTGGCCCTCCAGCTTGGCGTACACCTCGACGCCCTCGGGGAGATTGCCGATCCGGCGGATGCGGACCAGCGGGGTGTGGCCGATCAGCGCCAGCAGGTCGGTCCCGATGGTCAGCGACGACGAGGGGGGCGCGAACCGATAGGCCATCACTCGTCGTACAGGACCGTGGATTCAGGATAGTGCCGCACCCGGTGTTCCAGCAGCCGGGCCCTGATGAACTCCTCCAGCCTGGCCTGCTTGGCCGCCAGTGGCTCCTCGGCCCGCAGGAGGTCGAGCCCGACGTTGACCCGCAGCGCGCGCAGCGGCACCACGTGCCGGCTGATGCCGGTGGGGAGTTTGACGGCCTCCCGGGCGATCGCGCGGATATCCTGCTTGGTGAACCGCGGAAAGAGCACCAGCGCGCCCTGGCGACCGTATTCGCGCTCCAGCGCCGGGAGGTCATCAGGCGGCACGCGGTAGATCGGCGTGCGGCCCTTGTAGCCCGCCACCACGGCGGCCAGCGCGCGGACGCGGTCGGCGAGCGTGGACCCTGCGGCCAGCCCGAAGGCGCCCGAGGGGGTGATCAGGCCGCACGCGAGCCTGCCGCCGTCCAGCGCCGCGCGGACGTCATCGGCCGGCATCGCCTCCCAGGCGGTCGCCTCGGGGGCCCTGTCGCGTGAGATGGGGACGTCCTCAGCCACCAGGTGCGCCCACACGTCCAGCACAACGGCGGGATCATCGTAGTCGACCACCTGCACGACCTGGTCGCGGATGCGGGCCTGCTGCAGCGCGGTCACCCGGTTGGCGCCGTCTAGGACCACGAAGGAATCTCGGTCCAGCGCCGACACGACGGGGGGATTGCGCAGCACGCCTTCGGCGGCCAGCCGCTGGCTCAGCCGCGCCACGCGCTCCGGATCCACCTCCTCGTGCAGGCGCAGGGATGCGGACGCCACCATCCGGAGGTCGGGGAGCCCGGCGCGCAGGGATCCCGACAGGCCGTCTGCGCGCACCGGCGCCCGGCTCATCGGCCTACCCGGCGGGCCAGGTGATCGATCAGGTCGATCTTGGTGACAATGCCCACCACCGCGCCCTGGCTGATGACCACGACCGCGTTGGCCGTCGCGAAGAGTTCGGCCAGTTCGGCCACAGGCGCGTCCGGCGTCACCGCCGGCGGGGCCGGCTCGATGAGCGGCGCAATCGGATCGTCGGCTGTGTGATCTCCCTCCAGCAGGTAGGTGAGCAGGGCGACCTCGCTGACCAGCCCGACCAGACGGCCGCCGTCGAGCACCGGCAACTGCGAGATGTCGTAGGTTTTCATCCGCGCGATGACATCGCGCACGGGGTCCGACGGCGTGGCGACGATGACCTCGGCGTCTTTGGCCGCCAGCAGGTCGGCGACCGCGCCGGCTTCCTTCTCCAGGAAGCCGTGCTCGCGCATCCAGTCGTCGGAGAACACCTTGGAGAGATAGCGCGACCCGTCATCGGGGAGGATCACCACAACGCGCAATCCCTCCCCGAGGTCCGCGCGCGCCCGCAGGTACTTCAGCGCCGCCGCCACCGCCGCGCCGCTGCTGCCGCCGCAGAACAGCCCCTCTTCCCGCACCAGCCGGCGCGTCATCAGGAACGCTTCGCGGTCGGTCACCGAGATGACCTGGTCGACCACCGCGAAGTCCATGGTCGAGGGGAGGAAATCCTCGCCGATCCCTTCCACCTTGTAGGTGTGGGGCTCGGGCAGCACCCGCGTCTTGAAGTACTCGGCGTAGACCGACCCCACCGGGTCGGCACCGACAACGATGATGTTGGGGCTCCGTTCCTTGAGGTAGCGGCCGGCGCCGGTAATCGTCCCGCCCGTCCCCATGCCGGCGACCAGGACGTCCATGCGGCCGCCGGTCTGGCGCCAGAGCTCGGGCCCGGTGGTCTCGTAGTGGACCTGGGGATTCACCGGGTTGTGGTACTGGCCGGCGTAGAATGCCCTCGGGGTCTGGTCGGCAATCCTGCGGCTGACGCTGTAGTACGACCGCGGGTCCTCCGGCGCCACCGCGGTGGGCGTGATCACCACGCGGGCGCCGAACGCGCGCAGCAGCCGGATCTTCTCCTCGGACATCTTGTCCGGCATCACGAAGACGGTATGGTAGCCGCGGACCGCGGCCGCGATCGCCAGGCCGACGCCGGTGTTGCCGCTGGTCGCCTCGACGATCGTCCCGCCCGAGCCCAGCGCCCCGCGCCGCTCGGCGTCGGCGATCATGGCGATGCCGATGCGGTCCTTGACCGAGCCGCCGGGATTGAGAAATTCGCATTTTGCCAGGACCTCCGCCCGCCCCGCGCGCACGACCCGATGCAGACGCACCAGCGGCGTGTTTCCCATGACGTCGAGGATCGTGTCATAGATCTCCTCGGGACCCCGGGACGACGGGCTTGCAGGGCGCGCGGTCGGCCCCGGTCGGGCGGCGGCGCCGGGTCGCGCGGCGGGCGTCTCGACGGGACTACGGGTCCGGCGGGCCATGATGGGCGCCACCTCCAGCCATCGCAGGGAGGATCGAGACTTCGTCACGTTCGGCCAGAGGCGTCTGCAGCCCGGCCAGCGACCGGATCTCCGTGGCGTTCACGAAGATGTTCACGTACGCGCGCTGCGCGCCGCCCTCATCGAGCAGGTAGCTCCGCATGCCGGGATGCTGGGCGTCGAGGCGGTCGACCAGTTCGGCCACGGTGGCGGCCGGGACCTCGACGCGCGCCTGCCCCGCCGTCACCCGGCGGAGCGGAGCGGGGATGAACACGGTCGCCATACGGCTTCTCCTACGCCCGGGCCAGTGCCTGGTCCAGGTCGGCGATGAGATCGTCCGGGTGTTCGAGACCCACCGACAGCCGCAGCAGGCCGGCATCCACCTGGAGCGGGGAGCCTGCCAGCGACGCGTGGGTCATGGTCGCCGGATGGTCGACCAGCGACTCGACGCCCCCCAGACTCTCGGCGAGGAAGAACAGCGTCGTCGACGAGGCCACCCTCGCGGCTGCCTCCTGGCCGCCGCGGACGATGAACGACACCATGCCCCCAAAACTGCTCATCTGCCGGGCCGCCAGCGCGTGGCCCGGATGGTCGGGCAACCCGGGATAGAACACCTGCGCCACCCTCGGGTGGGCGGCCAGGAATCGGGCGATGGCCTCCGCGTTGGCCGCATGCTGGCGCATCCGGACGGCCAGCGTCTTGATGCCCCGCAGGACCAGCCAGCAGTCGAACGGGCCCGGGGTGCCGCCTGCCGCATTCTGATGAAACTTCAGGGTCTGGTAGAGGTCTTCCCGATTGACAACCAGCGCCCCGCCGATCACGTCGCTGTGTCCGCCCAGATACTTTGTGGTGGAGTGCATGACGATGTCGGCTTCAAGCCGTAACGGCCGCTGCGCATACGGCGAGGCGAAGGTGTTGTCCACCGCGACGATCGCCCCGCGGGATCGGGCGATTTCTGCCAGCGCCGCGATATCCAGCACTTTGAGATAGGGATTGGTCGGCGACTCGATGAGGATCATCCGGGTCTGGGGCCGCATGGCGGCCCCCACGATGTCCGGCCGGGTCATGTCGACGAACGAACTCTGGATGCCGTACCGCTCCAGCACGCGCACCAGCAGGCGGTAGGTCCCCCCATAGACGTCATCGGGCGCGATCACGTGCTCGCCGGGGGAGACCAGGTACATCATCGCGGCAATCGCGGCCATCCCCGAGGCGAACGCCAGACCGAACCGTCCTTCCTCCAGCGAAGCGAGCGCCACTTCCAGCGCGGTCCGGGTCGGGTTACCGGTTCGAGAGTACTCGTAGCCGCGGTGCCGCCCCGGCGCCTCCTGAGCGTAAGTGGACGTCTGGTAGATGGGGACGATGACTGCGCCGGTGGCGGGATCAGGCGGCTGGCCGTCATGAATCGCGCGGGTCTCGAAGTGGTGCCGCCGTTCAGCGGGGGACAACGGACACCCCCTCGGCGGGCACCGCCTGAGGCGGAGTCGCGTCCTCCGCCGTGGCCGGCACCTCCCGCAGCGCCCCCTCGAAGGTCTCGCGCGAGGTCGGGTGCACGGCGATGCGGAACACGTCGCTGAACTGCTCTGCGTACACCCTGCGCACGTGGGCCATCTCCACCGGTCCCCCCAGCACTTCGGCCATAGAGGTCACCGGCCGGCCGAGCCCGCACGGGTTGATCACCGAGAAGGCGCTCAGGTCCATGTTCACGTTGAGCGCGAACCCGTGCATGGTGACCCGGCGCTTGACGGCCACACCCACGGCGGCGATCTTGGCACCCGCCACCCAGACGCCCGGGTAGCCCCGCTGGCGCGCGGCGCTGATGCCGAAGACCGCGACCGTCCTGATGATCGACTCCTCGAGGGTGCGCATGAAGCGGACGACCTCCTCGTCCAGCGCCCGCAGATCAACGATCGGATACCCCACCAGCTGGCCGGGGCCGTGGTAGGTGACGTCGCCGCCCCGTTCGATCTCGAACAGGTCCACCCCCTGAGCGCGGAGGACGTCGGGCGATACGAGCAGGTTCCCCCCCAGGCCGGTGCGACCGATGGTCACCACCGGTGTGTGCTCAAGGAGCACCAGGACGTCGGGGATCCGGCCGGCCTGCCGCGCGGCCAGCAGCGTTCGCTGCAGCGCCCAGGCCTCGGCATACGGAACCGGGCCGCCGGTCAGGTCCAGGAGCCAGCCCACCTGGCGCGTCATCGCCGCAGGCTAGGCGCCCCGGGACGCCGGCGATTGGGGGACCGCCGGCGCAGGATCGGGCACCTTGGGATCGATTGCGCGGCCGTCGCGGAAGCAGGCCAGCGTGTGCCCGGGTGCCAGCGTCACCTCGACGCGTGAGCCGGGTTCGATGCGGGTCGTGTGCGGCTGCAGGCTATGGATCCGCCGGCCGGAGGGGAGCTGCACACAATAAATGATGGCGCTTCCCTGGAAGAGCCGCCGCTGGACAACGCCCGGGCCATCGGGCGATGCCGCGATGGCGACGTCGTCGGGCCGGACCAGAATCTCGACGGTATCGTTTTCCGGCAGCGGGACGCGCTGAGGCAGCACGCCGACCTCTGTCTGGAGGCCCCTGGGCGTGACGCGCGCGGGGACGAAATCGGCCCGGCCGAAAAAGCCTGCGACGAAGCGTGTCTTCGGCGCGTGGAAGATCGCCTCGGGTGCATCCACCTGCTCCAGGCGGCCGGCGCATAGAAGCCCGACCCGGTCGCCGATCAGCAGCGCCTCCTCCTGGTCGTGGGTGACGAAGATCGCGCTGGTGCCTGTCTGCTTCAAGATGGTACGCACTTCATCGCGGATCTGCGCGCGGAGGTCCGAATCGAGGTTGCTGAAGGGCTCATCCAGCAGCACGGCAAACGGGCGCGGCGCCAGCGCGCGTGCCAGGGCCACGCGCTGCTGCTGCCCGCCGGAGAGTTCATGCGGATAGCGGCTCGCGAAGTCAGACATGCCGACGAGTTCCAGGGTCTGCCTGGTGCGGGGCCCCCGCTCGAACCAGTGGAAGCAGTGCAGGCCGAAGGCCACGTTCTCCTCGACCGTCAGGTGCGGGAAGAGCGCATAATCCTGAAAGACCATCCCGACCCCTCGGGCTTCGGGCGGCACCCAGAGACCGCCCCCAGCCACTTTCCGGCGGGCGATCCAGATCTCGCCCGCATCGGGCCGCTCGAACCCGGCCACCAGGCGCAGCGCCGTGGTCTTGCCGCTCCCGGACGGGCCCAGCAGCGCCAGGATCTCCCCTTCAGCGACATCGAGGGACAGACCGTCCACAGCGGGTGGGGTGTCGGTGTCGAACCGGCGCACTACCTCCCGCAGCACGACCACCGGCGGTCGCCGTGGGCTGTCGGTCATCCGAGTTCGAGCCCCCTCTTTGCAGCGTACCGCAAGAGCACGGCCAGCGGCAGCGCGGCGGTGACGATCAGCAGCAGGCTCGGGAGGGCGGCCTGCGTGTAGATACCGTCCGTGGCGGACAGCCACGTCCGCACGGGAAGCGTATCAAAGCCCGGCGGCCGCAACAAGAGATTCACGGGGAGGTCCTTCAGGACATTGAGGAACACCAGCGCCCAGCCGGCGGTCAGGCTGGGACGCAACAGCGGAACGTCGATGCGCCAGAAGACCCGTGCGGGCCGTTCGCCCAGGCCCCGGGCGGCCTCACCCAGGCGCTGCGGCAACTGTGAGAGCCCGGATTCCACCGCGCGCAGGCCCTGCGACATGTACCGGACCATGAACGCCCCAAGCATCACCGGCAACATGCCGTACAGCCAGGGCGCGATGGTGTTGGTCAAAAAGGCGACGCCGAGGACCACGACCACCCCTGGGAGCGCGTAGCCGGCCTGGCTTGCGGCCCACATCACCCACGCCGGGATGCCTGGCCAGCGCGCGCGCAGGTAGGCCGGCGGTATCGCCAGGATTAGGATCACGGTCGACGCCAGAGCGGCAAGCAGCAGGCTCCGGCCCGCGGCATGCCAGGGGCTCCCAACGCTGGCGGTCCAGAGCCGCTCGGCTTCCGTGGGATGCACGGCACCGGCGTAGGCCCAGAGGCTCAGCAGCATGACCGGCAGCACCAGGGCCACGCCCAGCACCACACACGCCCATGCCAGCGCCGGGGATCGGGAGCGACCGAGCCGCTGCGGCGTCGGGGGCCGCCACGACGCATCCGTCTGGTGGAAGCGGCGCCGGCCGCGCAGCCTGGCCTCCAGCCAGAGGAAGCCCAGGGTCAGCACGATGGCCTGCAGGGCCAGCGCGGATGCGGCCGATCGGTCATAGAACGCCGTGAGTTGATAGTAGAGTTCCGTGGCGAGCGTGTCGTAGCGCAGCAGCACCATCGTGCCGAAGTCCGCGAGCGCATACAGTGAAGGAAAGAAGATGCCGGCCCCGACTGCGGGCCGAACCAGGGGGAGGATGACGGTCCAAAAGATGCGGATCGACGACCGCCCCGTGGTCCGCGCGACCTCGTCCAGGCTCCGGCTCACGCGCCGCAGGGCGGCCGAGGTGAACAGGAAGCTGTACGGAAACGTGTAGAGGCCGACGATGAACGCCGCGCCGGCCAGCCCGTAGGGCGGCAGCGCGATGCCGATCAGCCGGTCCATCGTCCCTCCCCGGCTGAGCAGGTGCAGGAACACGATGGCCCCGATATAGGGAGGAATCGCCAGCGGCAGCGCCAGCGCCACCCGCCAGAACTGCCGGCCCGGCAGGTCTGTGCGCTCCACCAGGAAGGCCAGGCCGGCGCCGATGGCGAGCGAGATCCCGCTTGCCAGCGCCGCAAGCGCCAGGGTGTCGCCGAGCAGCACGAAAATGCGCGGAGACGTCAGCAGGGCCAGCGTGGCCCGCCCGCTGGCCAGGGCCCGGCCCACCAGGAAGACCATCGGGGCCGCGATGACGGCGGCAACCGCGGCCGAGGGCAACACCAGGGTCCACGGCAGCGCGCGGCCGCGTGCCCTGACTCTCCCCGGGCGGGCAGCGGTCGCCTCGCTCACGCTATCTGAAAGCGCCCTCCCTGATGAAGCGGAGTGTGCTGTCCCGCAGTTCGCCCAGTTGCTGATAGGTCACCGCCATGCGCCGGACCCTGTCGAGCGGCCGCACATCCGGGTGCAGTGGGACGCCGGGGAGGATCGGATACTCGTAGTTCGCCCTGGCGTAGAATTCCTGTGCCCGGCGGTCAGCGGCCAGGAAGTCGACGAACCGCCTGGCGCCGGCGGGATTAGGGCCACCCATCACGGTGGCGATGCCCGACGGGGAGACGAGCACGCCCATCCCCTCCTGCCCCTGATCAGGGTAGATGACGTCGATGTTCCGGCTGCCTTCCGCGACCTGGAGGTGATAGTAGTAGTGGTTCGCAATCCCCGCAGCGGCTTCGCCCCGGGCGACCGCCTGCCGCACCTGCGTCCCGCCGGCCACCAGCGTGGGGCGGCCCTCGCGCAGTTGCTGGAAGAACTGTTCGGTCCAGGCATCGCCGCGCGCCAGGCGGAGCGCCGACAGCCAGGCGACAATGTACTCGTTGGTGAAGACCGGCATGACGATCCGGCCACGCCAGCGCGGGTGGGCCAGATCGAGCATCGAGGCCGGAGCGGGCAGTCCCCACTCCGCCAGCCGATCCCGGTTCACCATGACCACATGCGCACGGAGGGACAGGCCGATCCATGCCCCATCGTGCGCGCGGAACTCCCGGGGCACGGCCCGCACCGCTGCGCCCAGATACGGCTCCAGCGCGCCCTCACGGCGGAGGACTTCCAGCACCGACACCTCGTTGGAGATGACGACGTCGGCCCGCGGCCGGCCGCGCTCTTCCAGCACAAGGTTGGCCAGTTCGCCGATCGACCCGGACCGCACGGTCACCCGTAGCCCGGTCTCCTGCCGGAACCGCTCGATGATGGGAAGGATCAGGGGTTCTCGCCGGCCCGAGTACACCACGACGTCGCCTTGCTGGGCCTGCGCGGGCGTCGCGATAAAAGGTCTTGTCAGGGTCACGGCCAGTACCAGGAGACAGGCCGTTCGGCAAACGTTCACGCCTCTCCACGCTCCTATCCGGTCGGCTTTCAGCGCTCCTTGAACCAAACCCGGCGTTAGGCTATCCTTATTCTTGAGTTTCGTCAATCCATTAGACGCCCGATCCGGGTCGGGCGTTGAGCCGATACGAGGGCTCGACGCACCGGACGGCCGTTTCCGGCCGGCGGGGGCCAGTCAACAATCGATGTCAGGTGCCAGATGCAGACCGCCAGCACCGTCCACGTGACCAACTCCTTGGAGCAGCAGTTCAGGCGGCACCGGAAACGCCTCACGCCGCAGCGGGCGCTCATCTGCCGGCTGCTGGACGGAAACACCCAGCACCCCTCGGCGGAGATCCTCCACCGCCGCGCCCGGGCCGTCATGCCCACCCTCTCTCTGCGGACCGTCTACGCCATCCTCCACGAACTGGTCCACATGGGCGCCCTGCAGGCGCTCGACCTGGGGACCGGCAGTACACGCTACGACCCCAATCCCCGATGCCACTACCACGCCGTCTGCGCCGGGTGCGGGCGGGTCTTCGATGTGGACGTCCCGGTGGGCCCGATCGACCTGCCGCCGGAGGTGCGGCAGGGATTCTGGGTCCGGGGCGTTGACCTGATCTTCCGGGGGATGTGCCGGGAGTGCCGCCGATGACCGTCCACGACATCGCCAAGACCGAACGCATCGAGATGTACCTGAAGGCGGTGTACACGGTGTCGCAGTTCGCCCCGCCGGTGACGATCTCGAAAGTCGCCGAGTACATGGGGGTCTCCGCGCCGTCGTCGTACGAGATGCTCAAACGCCTGGAAGCCCAGGGGCTGCTGCGCTCCGGCACCGAGCAGGGCTACCGTCTGACCGCCGAGGGGCTTCAGACGGCGCACCGGGTCGTCCGGCGGCTGCGGCTGGCGGAGCGTCTGCTCACCGACATCCTCCACCTGGACCTGCCGGACGTCTACGCCGAGGCCTGCAAGATGGAGCACGTCATCAGCCCCGCGGTCGAGGCGCGGCTGGCCGAGGTGCTGGGCCATCCCGCCACGTGCCCGCACGGGCTCTCGATTCCGGGTGAGGAATCCGGCGAGCCGGAGTCGGGGCCGACGCTGGACGGGCTGCGTGTTTGGGACCGCGCGACCGTCGCCAGCATCCCCGAGGAACACCGGGAGATCGTCGCGTACCTGGCCTCGATCGGCATGACCCCTGGCGCCCCGGTGCAGGTCCGTGAGATTGGTCCGCTGGACGGCCCGATCACGGTCCTCATCGGCAGTCAAATCCGCGCCATCGGACGTGACGTTGCCCGGCGCGTCCGGGTCCGGTCCGTCTCCTGAGGACCCCCGGCGGCGTTCGCCTCGCAGTCTTCACTGCAAGCCTCTCTTCGCCGTCGTGAGAGCATAGAGAGAATCGTGCGGCACGATGGCAACGCGGTCCGGACGGAGGGGATGGCGGAGGCGCGAACCGCGGCGCCTGTCAGCCTGCCGTCCCCTCGGGGCTCTCCCGGCCATCTTGCCCGATGGCTCGCCTTGGGGGCGCCGCCGGGGGCGCGGGCCCCAGCTGGCGCCCAAGGAGGATGCCCATCGCTAGGCCCCAGGCCGCCAGCGGCGTCAGGAAGATCGGGAAGTAGCGATTCGTCAGCAGAACCCCCGAGCCGGTGAAGACCTGCACCAGTCCGAGGACCACCCACACGGCCCCGGCGGCAATGGCCACCCATCCCAGCCACCTGGGATAGTTACTGCTAAGCGCCGTCGCCGCCCCGAACAGCAGCGGGGTCACGCCGAAGTACAAAAATAGGAACAGGCCGTCGATCGCGATCTCGATCTCGGCCACGGCCGCAGCGACCCGGAATGCCGCGGCCTTCTCGGCGGCAGGCGCCTGGAGCCACGCGAGCGCGATGCCCCGCTCGGCGAGCCCGCCGATCCCGACCAGCACGACTGCCACGGCCCCGCTGATCACCCCGCTGACCAGCCCCAGGCGCGCCAACGCCGCCGCGGCGGCACCGGCGATAGACCGCGAGAATCCAACCAGCCCGCCGACGACGAGCAGGATCCCGAGCAGCTGCCCGACGTGCACGACCCCCCAGATGCCGGTTCCAGCGAGGGCCGTGAGGAGCACCTCCGGATCGGCGTACTGCGGGGATCTGGGATGCGCGAGGCGCCAAGCTCAGTACCCTGCAGACCTACCTGGCCGATGCGTGTGCCAGTGGCGGGCGGCTGATCGCGGGGTGTCGCGTGGAGCGTATCCTGCTGGACGGGGGCCGGGCAGCCGGCGTGGACGGTTGGTGCGGGCTCCATCGCATCACGGTCCGGGCTCCGCGGGTGATCGTGGCCGGCGGGGCGATCGAATCGCCGGCGCTTCTGCTGCGCTCTGGCCTGCATAACCCAAACATCGGCCAGCACCTGCGCATGCATCCCGGGGTGTTCACGGCCGGCCTCTACCCAGAGCCCGTGGAACCGTGGAGCGGCCGGATGATGCCCGGGTTCTGCAACCACTTCGTCGACCCGGAGACCCGCGTCGGCTTTCTGATTGTGATCGTGACCGCGCATCCCGGGCTCGCCGCGCTGGCCACGCCCTGGACCGGCGGCAGGCGCTTCAAGAACCTGATGCTCCAGTTGCGGCACGTGGCGCCGTTTGAAGCGATGATCCGCGATCAGGGAGCGGGGCGCGTGACGGTGGATCGGCGCGGGCGAGCACGGGTGGCGTACTGGCTCGACGCGCGGGACCAGGAGGAGGCCGTCCGCGCGCTCCAGGCGATGGTCAGAATCCACGCGGCGGCCGGGGCTCAGGAGGTCGTCGTGATGCACACGGACGACATCTCAATCCGCGGCGATGCCGCGCCGCTGGATCGTGCCCGCATCGAGCGGTTCGTCAGGAGCCTGGAAACGATCGACACGCGCCCCAACCGCCTGACGGTCTTCAGCTCGCATCAGACCGGCAGCTGCCGGATGGGGAGATCGCCGCAGGCTGCGGTGACCGATCCACGGGGACGGGTCTTCGGCGTCGCGGGTGTCTACGTCTGTGACGGCAGTCTGTGCCCGTCGGCACCTGGTGTCAATCCGATGGTCACCATCATGTCGCTGGCGACATGGGTCGCCAGACACATCGACTGACGGGTCCAGGCTGGGCCGCGTCGGACCCGGCTATTGCACCAGAGCGATGGCCAGGATCAGGAAGACCAGGAAAATCGCGCTCGTCAGGCGGTCGACGAAGAGCACGCGGATGGCAACGACGTCGTCTGACCCTCCCAGTCGCCGTACGGAAGCCTTGAGCAGGTCCTCTCCCGGGCCGGCGGTGATCACTGCCAGCGAGATGAGCAGCGACGGCGCCGCGCCGTGCTGCAGGAATCGCACCACGCCGTACACCATCACTACCACGCCGAGCGCCATGCCCAGGATCGTGAGCGCCCGGATCCAGGTCCTGGTCGCGGAACCTCCTCCTGGCGGGAGAGGCCCTCCGGACAGGATCACCAGGAGTCTGCGCAGCCACTGTGTCATTTCAGAACATCCTCCCCGCCGTAGCGGCCGTGACGCATCAGCCTTCGAACACTGCCGTGGCGAAGGTTCCGGTCTCGATGCCATTCTCCACAACCTGGATGGGCCGGCCGTCCACCGCAGCCCGCCGGATCCCGATGCCGTGGACGCGGATCTCCACGACGGTGTAGGGAAGTGGAGTAGGTCCCTCGCTCGTCCATGTCAATTGAAGGCGATCTCCCTCCCGGCGGATCATGATGCGGTCCACACGACCCGGGTCGTAGCCGTCGCCGGCGTCACTGTACAGCAGGCCCTCCCCATCTCCCGTGTCAGGTGCATAGAGATGCAGGACCAGCCGGGGCTGCGCACGGCTGCCTTCGCGCAGAGGGAGGACCCTGCCGCCGCGCACCAGGACCGGGATTCGCTCGAGCGGCGCATCAATCCGCACCCTGCCCGGACCCGCGTGGCGGCGATCGCTTCCCCACTCGTGCCACGTCCCGGGGGGCAGGGTCACCTCGCGCGCCCGCATTCCCTCCTCGAGCACCGGAGCCACGAGTAGGGCGTCTCCGAGGTAGAACTCGTCTGCAATGTCCCAAAGAGCCGGATCTCTGCCGTCGGGCCAGAAGAGCGGACGGACCAGCGGCCATCCTCGCTGGCCGGCATCCCAGGCAAGCGTGTAGAAGTATGGGAGCAGTCGCGCACGCAGGCGCAGCACCTCTCTCGCGATCGCCAGCGCCTCGGCGCCGAACTCACATGGCTCGCGTCGCGGCGTCAAGACCGCCGAGTGCGTCCGGAAGAAGGGCAGGAACGCCGCCATCTGCAGCCAGCGCAGGTAGAGCTCGGCCGACGGGGTCCCGCCGAAGCCGCCGACATCAGGACCCGTGTAGCAGATTCCTGATATTGCCAGTCCGAGGACGGTCGGCACGGTTTGCCGTAGCGCGTCCCAGGTGCTGTCGACGTCGCCGGTCCAGTTCCACGCGAAGCGCTGCAGCCCAGCCCAACCGGAGCGTGAGAGAATGAACGGGCGGCGGTCGGGCGCCAGCGTCCGGAGCGCCTCAAAGCCAGCCCGGGCCATCAACAGGCCGTAGAGGTTGTGCGCCTCGCGGTGGTCCCCGCCCCGTCCGTCGAACGTGTGGCGCGTCGGCAGGGGCAGCGTCTGATCGCCCCAGGCGGCAAACGCGGCGGGCTCGTTCATGTCGTGCCAGAATCCGGCGGCCCCCTGGTCGAGGAGATGCGCATAGTACCTGCCCCACCATCTCCGGACCTTACTGTCGGTGAAGTCGGGAAACGCCGCCCAGCCAGGCCAGACAGGGGCCTCGATCGGCTTCCGATCCCCGCCGCCGCAAAAAACCCCTTCGCTCTCCCCTTCCCGAAAGACGGTGTACGCGCGGTCGCACTTCACCCCGGGGTCCACGATCGTCACCAGGCGAACGCCCTTTCCCTTGAGCTCACTGGAAAGACCCGCTAGTGTCCGACGCGATCACGTTCACCTTCCAACGGAGCCGGGGATCCTCGGTCTGGCTGGGATGTACCAGATCGCGGAAGGTACTCACGCCCTTCGCGTGGAGCAACGTGCGAGCCCACTATTGGCACGCGGTCTTCCCAATCAGTGTCGCGAAATTTCTTGAAGGGCATGTTCATGATGATCTCTTTCAACTCAGCACCCGTGTAGCCCGCCCCCAGGAGCGCGGCCACAATGGCGCCAGCGGATGCTCCTGCGAGATACTCGGGGGCAAACCCGCGCTCCTCGAGCGTTGCGACCGCACCCGCCAGCGCGATGCCCTTGACACCACCAGCCTCGAACACCATGTTGACGCGCTTGGGTTCCGCGCTTATCACCTGAGCGCACCTCCCTCCGCCAGGACTCTCCCGACCGGCTGTGCTCGCAGCGCGGGCAGGACCGCTGCTCGCCAACGGTCACCGAAAGAGTTTGTATTCTTGCTCGAATCCGAACAATCCCGCCCGTCAGGATGCACGATGGCTCGCAGCCCACGGCGGGGGTAGCGGTCACGGTGCGCCCCCCGCTCCGAACGCAGGGAAGCCGCCCCCAGCACCAGAAGTCTCCCGCGACACTCTGAAACGAGGAGGGCTCGCGATGTTTCGCCTTTGTGCAGCCGCGCTGCTGTGTGCGCTGGTGGTTCCCGCGGCGCTCGCCGCACCGGCTAGGCCACAGATGCAAGGGGACCCACAGGCCGTGGCCGAGGTCACGGCCGCCTTTCAGAAGTTCGCCGCGGCCCGCACCTGGCGGGCCCGGATGGCGATTCCCGGCGGCGGGGTCAACACGACGGAGTTCGTGGCGCCCGATCGGTTCCGCATGGTGATGACACAGGGCAACCAGACTACGGAGATGTTCATGATCGGCCGCGAGATGTGGATGCGGAGCGGGGGGACCTGCCAGAAGCTGCCGGCCACGATCCCGGTGATGAACCCGAAGGAAATGGCGGAACACAGCGGCGACACGACGATCACCGTCGCCCGGGGCGGGCCTGAGGCCGTGGACGGCACCCCGACCCAGACGTACATGCTGACCGTCGAGACCCGGGGGACTACTGTCCGGCAGAAACTCTTCGTGGCGACAGGGACCGGCCTGCCCCGGCGGATCGAGATCCAGAATCCCCAGGGGACGATGACCGTCGACTACTACGACTACGACGCGCAGATCACGATCAACAACCCGCCCTGCTAGCGGGCACGCACGCCGGAGCCTCGGCATCGGGTGGAACATCGGGGGCGGCCTGATGGCCGCCCCCGGTCACTTTCGCCACCGCCCGCGCAGCGCCTAGGGCTGGATCGCGGCCAGCTCTCGCATCGCCGTATTGATCGCTTCCTCCGGATACGCGAAGTCCTCCAGCCGGCCGGCCAGGTGCGCCTCGTAGGCGCCCAGGTCGAAGTGCCCGTGCCCGGAGAGCCCAAAGAGAATCGTCCGCGGCCGGCCCTCCTTCTTGGCTTCCAGGGCCTCATCGATGGCCTTGCGTAGGGCATGGGCCGACTCGGGGGCGGGGATGATCCCCTCGGCGCGCGCGAACTGCAGCGCGGCGTCGAAGACCGTCCGCTGCTGATAGGCGACCGCCTCGATGTACTTGTGGTGATAGAGCAGGCACAGCAGCGGCGCGTCGCCGTGGTAGCGCAGGCCGCCCGCGTGGATCGGCGCTGGCATGAAGGTGTGGCCCAGCGTGTACATCTTGATCAGCGGCGTCGTGGCCGCGGTGTCGCCGAAGTCGTAGAGATAGTCCCCGCGCGTCAGCGAGGGGCATGCCTCCGGCTCGACGGCCACGAAGCGGACCTTGCGGCCCCCGAACTTCTCCGACATGAAGGGAAACGCCAGGCCGGAGAAGTTGCTGCCGCCGCCGACGCAGCCGATGATCACGTCCGGCGGGTCGCCGGCCATCTCCATCTGTTTCTTCGCCTCCAGCCCGACGACGGTCTGGTGCATGAGCACGTGGTTGAGCACGCTGCCCAGCGAGTACTTGGTGTCGTCGTGGGTCGCGGCGTCCTCCACCGCCTCGCTGATGGCGATCCCCAGGCTGCCGGGCGAATTGGGATCCCTCCCGCGGATCATGCGGCCGGCGTTGGTGCGCTCAGAGGGGCTGGGCGTCACATCGGCGCCCCAGGTCTGCATCATGACCTTCCGGTAGGGCTTCTGCTCGTAGGACACCCGGACCATGTAGACCGTGCACTGCAGGTCGAACAACCGGCAGGCGAACGCCAGGGCGCTTCCCCACTGCCCCGCCCCGGTCTCCGTGGTCAGCCGGCGCACGCCCTCCTGTTTGTTGAAGAAGGCCTGAGCGACGGCGGTGTTGGGCTTGTGGCTGCCCGGCGGGCTCGTGCCTTCGTACTTGTAGTAGATGCGGGCCGGGGTGTCGAGCACGCGCTCCAGGCGCCGCGCCCGATAGAGCGGCGTCGGCCGCCACAGGCGGTAGACCTCGCGCACCGGCTCGGGGATCTCGACTTCCCGCTCGGTGCTCACCTCCTGCAGAATGAGGGCCATCGGGAACAACGGCGCCAGATCGCCGGGCCCGATGGGCTGCTTGGTCCCGGGATGGATCACCGGCGGCAGCGGCACCGGCAGGTCGGCGGCGACGTTGTACCAGGCCTTCGGGATGTCACCTTCGCCGAGCAGGATCTTGGTCGCGTCCATTCCTCACCCCCCACCGAATCCGAGGAATCGAGAACACCCTACCGATCCGACTCTGGACGAGAGGAGGGGTTCGTCCCGGATGAGGGAGTTCCTTCGCGAACGTCACGCCAGGCCGACAAGGCTCGGCCGGGCACGTGCCCTCAGTCGGCCACGTGGTAGCGGACGATGCACCAGATCCCGTGCAGGGCATCTTTCCACGAGATCTTCTTGCCTTCTCTCCGCGTCCTCGGGCGGTAGGCGATGGGCACCTCGCGCACGCGCCAGGCCCCCCGGGCGATCCTGGCGGTCACCTCGACCTCGAACCCGAACCGGTCTTCCTTCAGCGTCATCTGCTGAAGGACTTCTCGCCTGAACACCTTGTAGCCCACGTAGACATCCGAGAGGTTCAGGCGGGTGAACGCATTGGAGAGCGCGGTCAGGAACCGGTTGCCCAGTCGCTGCTGGACGGAGCCCTTCGGGCCGGGCTGGCGGAACCGCGACCCGTAGACCACATCCGCCTCGCCCCGCAGGACGGGGGCGAGCAGCCGGGGGTAGTCGGCTGGATCGTATTCCAGGTCCGCGTCCTGCACGAGCACGATCCGGCCGCGGGCCTCCTGGAATCCCCGTCGGAGGGCCGCGCCTTTGCCGCGGTTCACCGGCTGGACGACCACCCTGAGCGCGTCGGGCCGAGACGCCCCCACCAGGTTCTGCAGGACGTCCCGCGTCCCGTCGGTCGAGCCGTCGTCGACGACGATGACCTCTGTGTCGAACTCGACGGCCTGAACGCGTCGGAGCACCTCGGCGACGGTTGCCCGCTCGTTGTACACCGGGATCATGACCGATAGGAGCGGCGCGGCCGCCGGGTCGGCTGGAGAGACCGGCGGCGCCCTCATCGGGCCAGCTGGAACGGGAGGATCTTGCCGGCCTTGGTGGCCGCGGGCCACTGCCGCCGGACCACGACCGTCTCCGCCCGCCTCCAGACGCCGGCCGCGAGCCGTTCGAAGCCCCCGTTCTGTTCCAGCGCCTCTAGGAAGGCGTCGCGGGCGACCTGCTCATCGACGGCGCCCACCCGGGGACTGATGATCAGCGACAGGCGGAGGATCCCGTTCTCCTCCTCTTCCAGGACCTGATAGTCGGCGGCCGTGCCGCCGAACCGGGCCGGGAGGACCTCTTCCAGCACCCTCAGCAGGTCGGTCTGCACGAACGTCATGCCCTCACCGCTGAGCTTCTCAAAGCTGCGGATGCGAGAGAGATGGGTCGTCAGACCCAGGGAGCCCAGCTCGCACCCGCAGGGCCGCTCGTCGATGACCCCGTAGTCGCCGCTCTCGACGTTCAACAACACCTTCGGAGCGGTCGGGAGGAGCGAGCTGAAGAGGAAGCTGCCGACGGTGATATCGGACGCACTCACCGGTCGCTGTCGCTGCACCAGCGCGTAGCAGTCGCGGAAGAAGTGGAGGTCGTCGGGTCCGTGCGGCGCGGCGCAGGCGTACCCGATGATCCCGCCTTCGGTAAAGGCATAGCGGACCAGCGCCTGCGCCCCGGACGCCGCGATGAGCCGGCCCTTGGCCTCCGTGAAAGGCTCGCCGAGCGTAATGAAACAGACGCCGGAGAGATCGATGCCGCGCTCGGCGGCCGCGATCGCGACGCGGACGGCCGAGCTCGCGTAGGTGGTCACGCAGACCGGGGTACCCCGACGGCGCAGCGCCGCCAGTCTGTCGGCCAGTTCGCCCGGCGCGCGCAGATCCAGGAACGCCGGCGCGGGAAGCCGAGAGGCGGACAACCGGCTCAGGGCCGCCAGGTATCGCCCCCCGACCTGCGCCACGAGCGGCAGCGGCCTGACCGGATACACCCAGGCGACGGGCGGCCGGGCCAGCTTCGCGTAGAGGAGCACCGGGGTCACGCCGACCACCAGCCAGATGAGGTGGGCATGTTGGGCCAGCCCGTGCGCCGACAGGGCCAGAGAGGTGTTCAGGGCAAGGTCGGCCACAAAGGCGAGGTTCACTCCCACCGCGGTGGCCGGACCACGGGTGCCGCCGCTGCGGACCTCGTAATGCGGAGGCATGTGCGGATGATTGAACTCGTCCTCCGCAAACTGGAACCGCTGGCCGCCGCGGACGGCCTCCTTCCGCCCCTTGAATTCCTCAAAGGTCACGTAGACCCCGGCATCTGCCAGGTGGGCCAGGGCGCCCTCCAGGCCCTCGCGGGCGACCAGCACCTCCAGGTCGCCGTACTCGCATCCGGCCGCCCGAAGGAGGCGCAGGTGCGGGCTGCGCGCATGACCGTAGATCAGTTGCCTGGCGCTGTGGAGAAACCGCTGCTCACGCACCTGGAGCCGGCGCCGGAGGACCGCGCGGGCGTCATCGATCATCACAGGCGTGCGCAGGAACGGCAGCAGGTCGCGGGCCAGCCGGGCCACCATCCCGATATCGTGCGCCCACCCCCCCGGCATCAGGAGAGCCT
>JACQHU010000181.1 GCA_016198805.1 Armatimonadota bacterium | reverse complement strand
CCGTCACGCCGCACCTCCTGCCGATGGGATCCTGGTGGGACGCAGCGGCGCTCCGTCAGCAAGCGCAGGGAAAGAGGTGGCCAACCCCGAATATGGGCACAATTCTATGCAGATGGTGGCCACGTGGCCGCCACGCAGGAGGCGAGGGAGATGGCCCGAGGCAGCTGGTACCTGCTTGCAGCGCTCATCCTTGGACTGGCCCTGCCTGTCGTCGCGCAGCAGCCGCAGGCGCCACCCCCGATCCTGATCGTCCCGGGTCAGAGCATCGCCGGCGTGACGCTGGGACGGTCGGCGCCGGCAACCCTGGCGCGGCTCGGTCAGCCCATGGAGACCCGCACCCTCCGGGACGGCATGCTCTACACCTACCCCCGGTACGGGCTCAATGTCTACGTGACCGACGGCGTCGTCCGCGCGGTGTCGACCACGAACAGTCTCCTGCGTACCGCCGAAGGGATTGCGTTGGGGTCGACGGTCGCCGATGTGCGGCGCGTCTTCGGCAGCCAGTTCTCCGATGCGGTGGTCGAGGGGCTGATGGGCATCGCCTACGACCAGCACGGCATCGCCTTCGGGCTGGACGGTGTGGTCGTGTCCGTGATCATCGTCTATCCCCCGCGGACCCAAGCCGCGCCTCCGTCGGCGGCCCCGGCCCAGGCACCGGCCACGCAGACCGCGCCGGTCCAGGCCGCGCCGGTCCAGCCGGCCGCCCCGGCCAACACGGTCGTGACCCAGGTTGATCTCGGGCTGGTCGTCATGCCGCGCGTGGAGAACCTCAAGCCGTTCTCACCGGAGACGCAGTACATGTCGGTGGTCGGGTTCCTGCGGTATGTCGTGTATCAGCAGACCGGACACTGGCTGACGCACACCGAAGCCACGCGGATGCTGCAGGAGCAGCAGCGCATGCGCCTGTAGCCCCACCCGCGCCCGGCGCTACCCTGACGAGGCCGCGGGCCGCTCGCCCGCGGCCTCGTCGGCCTGTATGACCATGTTGCCGCCCAGCAGGCGCGCGTGGTCGCGCGCGCGGCGGGCCGCGCGGTGCAGCTCGCGGGCGGTGGCCCCGTGCTGCGGGAAAGTCGCCACGCCCACGGAGACCGTCAGGTCGCCGCCGAGTGCCGCCCCGCCGTCGAGAACCCGGGACGGCGTCTCGCCGACTGCCGTCCGCACCCGGTCGGCGACCACCATCGCCGGCTCAAGCAGCGTCTCGGGCAGAGCCAGCCCGAACTCCGTCTCATCCGTCCTGGCTTTGATGTCCAACTCTCGCGTTTGCTCCCGCAGCGCGTCGGCGGTGGCCCGCAACGCCGCGGCGGCGGCCAGCGGGCCGTACCGCCCGTGGTGGGCCTCGAACTCGTCCACGTCGAGGACCACCAGCGAGAACGCGCGCCCGTAGCGGGCGGCCCGCTTCACCTCCAGGGCCAGGTGCTCGTCAAAGAAGCGCGCGGTGAACAGGTCGGTCGTCTCGTCGGTCACCGCCTGGTCGATCAGCGCCCGCTGCAGCGCCTCCATCTCCTGGGCGTGCGCGGCTTCCCGTTCCTCGGAGAGCTGCTGGAAGTGCGTGACGAACTCCACGATCGTGAAGTCCGTCGCCTCGGTCAGGCTGCGCAGCAGGGTCAGGCGGCCCTCGTCGTCGGGGACGATCTGCGCGCACAGCTCCTGCGCCAGGTCGCGGAAGGCGATGAATCCCTGTACCACCTCGGCAGCGCCGAACCCCATGTTGAGGCGCAGCGCGGCCTCGCGGCGGATGAACTCCCGGAGGCCGCTGGGGTCGTCGGTGTCCAGGTAGAGGACGAGTTCGCTGAGATAGGACCGCCCCAGCCGCCGCAGTTCCTCCAGCGGCCGGAAGACATAGGCCGACGGCCGCAGGCGGGAGAGCGCAGACGCCCAGGTCAGCGCGATCCGATCCTGCTCACGATCGAGCAGACTGGCCAGATGGCGAGACACCGGACCCCGATGATCTGGCGGCTATGGCTGAGCCGGCTGCTCCCGCGGCAGGACGAAGGTGTTGGCCACCATGGTCACCTTCAGCCGGGGCAGCTCACCCGGCACGATGGTCACCTGCCTCAGCACGATGAACCGCGGGAAGTTCTCCAGCCGGCCCATGTAGGCCGTCAGATCGGCGTAGGTTCCCTCGAAGCCCAGATCCAGCCGGTACAGCTGGTAGGGCGGCTGCGCCGGGGGCGGGGCGGGCTGGCCGGGAGGCCGTGCGGGCGTCGGAGCCGCCGGGCCCCCGGCCGCCTGGGTCGGACCGGGACGCAGCAGCGTCAGCTTGATGCCCAACTCCCTCGCCACGTCCTGCAGGGTCCGGATCAGGTTGGGGATCTCGCGCTCCGGCGGCAGCCGGTTCTCCACTGCGCGGATTTGCTCGGACAGCCTGCGGAACTCCAGTTCCTTGGCCTCGCGTCCCTGGGCCAGCGCCTGGAGGCGCTGAAGTTCGCCCTGCTTCTGCTGAAGGTCCCGGCCGAGCCGGGCCAGTTGCTCGTTCTTCGGCACGTAGACGAAGAGATAGAACAGCGTCCCGATGACCGCCGCAATAACAAACGACACCAGCAGCCGCTCGCGCGGGCTCAGCCCTCTCACGGCCGCTCACCCCCCGTCGCCTGCGGCTTCACGATCCGGGCGGTCACCTGGAACCGCACCACATCGGCGGCCCCCACCTTCTCCAGCTGAACAACCGTGAGGTCGGTCCGCCGGAACAGCTGGCCGGCCACCAGGTTGTCCATCAGCCGGGCCACCGCGTAGTAGTTCATGGCCATGCCTTCCAGGCTCAGCGAGGCTTCCTCGGGCACCGAGAGGTTCAGGATCCAGACCTCCTTGGGGACCAGGAGCCGGATCTCGTTGAGGATCGACGCCGCCGGCAGCTGCTGCCTGAGCAGGTCGGCGACAATGCCCTCTTTCCGCCGCATGCCCGCAATCAGCCGGTCGAGTTCGGCCACGCGGTCGACCGTCGGCCGGATTTCGGCAATCTTCTCGTCTGTCTCCTTGATCTGATCTTGTACTCGCCCGAGCTGATTGCTGAGCACGATGCTGTACACGATGCCCACAACCAGCACCAGGACGGGCAGGCCCAACTCAAGCACCTGACGGCCGGGGAGCCCGCGCCGGGGGGCTCGGGGAAGCAGGTTGATCCGGATCATCCGACGTCACCTCCCCGCATGGCCAGGCCAACGGCCACACCCATCGTGGAGGCCGCCGGCTCCAGCTGGCCTGCCGGGAGGGCGGCGTTTGCCACTTTGACGTTCACGAACGGCGACGCGACCGCGGTGCTGATCCCCAGTTCAGCGCCGATGGCCCGATCCAGGTTGCGCAGGCGGGCGAGCCCGCCCGCCAGGAGGATCTGATTGACCACCGCCGCCCGGGACCGCGTCTGATAGTAGTCCAGCGAGCGCCGGATCTCAGTCACCAGGTCGCCGATGTGGGGCGCGATGATGTCGTGGAGCCGTTCCGCCGTGTGATCGGCCGGCCCCCCGCCCTCCTCCAGGACCTCGCCCTTTTCCTCCAGCAGGCTCCGCGCGGTGGTCAGGTCGACGTCCATGGCGTCGCGGATGGCGCCCAGCAGGGCGGCCCCGCCGATGGGAATGTTGCGCGTGAAGCGCAGCCGGGTGCCCTCCGTGATGAGGATGTCGGACGCCTCGGCGCCGAAGTCGACCACCGCGGTCGTCTGGCCGTTGCCGGACGCGGGCACGACGGAGCGCAGCAGAGCGAACGACTCCACGTCGAGAATCCGCAGTTGAACCCGCGCGGCGTCGGCGACGGCGACGATCTGATCGACCACGTCCTGCCGGGCGGCCACGACGATCACGTCTAGCATCTTGCGGCCTTCCTCGGCCGTCTCGCCGAGCACCTGATAGTCCATGTAGACTTCCTTGATGTTGTAGGGCAGGTACCGTTCGGCCTCGTAGCGGACCGCCGCGGTCAGTTCCTGCCTGGTCATGGGAGGGACGCGCACCTCGCGCACGGTCACCGCCTGCCCGCCGACCGCCATCACCGCCCGGTCCCCTTTGATCCCGGCGCGGTCCAGCAGCGCCCGGATGTGGCTGCCCAGTTCTTCAGGCGCCACCGGCACCCCATCGCGGATCACGCCTGGGGGACAGGGGGCGGTGCCGATGTGGACCAGGCGGAACCCTGCCCGGTACGATCCCGCGAGCTCGACGACCTTGAGGGTGTCGCTCCCGATGTCGATGCCCACATGCCCCTGTGCTGAAGAGAAGAGGCCCAACGGCGCGCGGTTCACCACCTTTCCGGG
>JACQHU010000188.1 GCA_016198805.1 Armatimonadota bacterium | reverse complement strand
TTCGAAGCAGTTGAGGACTACGACGGGATGGGAGCGCAATCCTGCGCCTTTTCCCCGGGAGGAGGCGGAATGCAGGGATCGGCGAATCGTGCAATGTGCTTCACCCGATGAGTCTCACCATCGAGCAGGTGATCGCCCGCGTCCCTTCCTGGGAAAAGGCTTCCACAGTGACGATGTCACTGTTACCCGGAGGCATCACGAACATCAGTTATCTCGTGGATGTAGATGGGGAGGCCTTCGTCGTCCGGATTGCGGCCAGGAACGGCGACCTGTTAGGCATCGACCGTCGGCGGGAGCATCAGTGCGTCACCGCCGCCAGCCAGACCGGCGTGGCGCCGGAGGTCATATACTCTCTGGCGGACGAGGGCATTCTGGTGACACGCTTCATCCGCGGTCGGCGTCCGTCGCCTGAAGAGATGGCGCGGCCCGAGATGATGGAGCGGGTCGTGCGATCCATGCGTCGCTACCATGCGGGCCCGATGTTTGAGGGCTCATTCTCGCCGTTTGAAACGATCGTGGAGTACCAGCGTGTCGCCCACCAGTTCGGCGCGCCGCTGCCGCAAGATATCGATCCGATCCAGGCCCGGATCCGCGAGATCGAAGCGGCACTGCGACGAGGCCAAACGCTCGTGCGGCCCTGCCACAATGACCTCTGGGGTCCCAATCTGATCGATGACGGCAGCCAGGTGCGCATCGTGGACTGGGAGTACGCGGGGATGGGCGACGTGTGTTTCGACCTGGCCAACTTCGCCATCCACTCTACCGCGTCCGACGATCAGGACGAGGTGCTGCTCCAGGCTTACTTTGGCGAGGTTTCAGACGCCGTGCTTGCCCGGTTGAAGCTGCTGAAGATCGTCGCCGAATTCCGCGAGGCCCTCTGGTACCTGGTGGCGCTGAACGTGTCGAGCAACACCTCCGGCTTCACACGTCATGCGGAGACGCACTTTGACCGCTGTCGGCAGGCCCTGAACGACGCGCGCCTGCCGGTATGGCTGGACCAGGTCGCGCGCGAGTAGAGACACCCGCATGGCATCGGCGCGATGGCTCAAGGGCAACACCCACACCCACACGCTCAACTCCGATGGCGATGCGCCGCTTGAGGAGGTGGCTAGCTGGTATCAGTCGCACGGGTACGACTTCCTCATCATCACCGATCACAACCGCATCACTGACGTCAGCGGATGGAACGGCGCCGGAGGAGCGCTGCTGCTCCTGCCCGGCTGCGAAGTCAGTCTGTCCAGCGAGGGCAAACCCGTGCACATCAACTCGCTGGGCAGCGCGACCCTACCCGATCTCTCGGCGGCAGGCACCATCACCGCCACCCTGCAACGCGGCGTGGATGCCGCGCGTGCCGCCGGTGGCGTCCCGCAGATCAACCACCCGAACTACAAGTGGGCGTTCACCGATGAGCACCTGCGCGCCGTCGTGAACTACCGCCTGTTGGAAATCCTCAATGCCAGCAGCGACTGCAACAACTTCGGCGGCGGCGGACGCCCTGGGGTTGAAGAGATGTGGGACCGACTGCTCACGGCCGGCCGGCGGATCTGGGCCGTCGCCAGTGACGACACGCACCATATGCGCGGCGAGCGCTGGGGGCACCGCTCCCCGCCCGGTCAAGCGTGGGTGATGGTGCGGGCGGAGGAGCAGTCGGCGCATGCACTTCTAAGCGCGATGGAGTGCGGTGACTTCTACGCCTCCACCGAGGTCGTGATCGAACACATCGAAGCCGGGCGCGAGGCGACCGCCCTGCGCATCGCTGTGGAGCGGGACTTCGAATATACAACGCACTTCATTGGTGCAGGGGGGAAGACGCTCGCGATCGTCCACGGCCGCGAGGCGGTCTATCGTCTGCGGGGCAACGAAGGCTACGTCCGCGCGAAGATCTTCTCCTCCAACGGAGGGATCGCATGGACCCAGCCCAGGGTTCTCCCATAACGCAGCGCCGGGGGGCACGGTGAGTCGAGGCAGCTGGGGGGCGGGATTCTTGGCGCTGTGCCTCGGCCAGTTCCTGGCACACCAGACCGGCCTCTCGTTCTCCGTGCTCATCCCCATCCTCACGTCGGAATGGGGCCTCTCGGCCAGCCAGGCGGGCGTCATCCTGGGCGGGTTCCAGCTCGGCAACCTGGCCTCATACGTGGCGGTGGGATTCCTGCTGGATCGCATGCGCGGCAAGCCCATCATGGCGTGGTCGGCCGCGCTCGTCGGAGCGGGCGACCTCCTGTTTGCGCTCGGGGCGCGGGATTTCGCCTCAGGGCTCGCGCTGCGGCTGCTGGTCGGCGTGCTGGTCGGCGGTCTCTACCTTCCGGCCCTGAAACACATCGCCGACACCGTGCCCCCCGACCGCCGGGGCGTGGCGACGGGCTTCTACGTCGCCTCCATCGTGATGGCCTATGCGGCTCCGCTCTACTATGTGGGCGCGATGGCACCGCGCGTCGGCTGGCAAGCCACCATGGCCGGGATTGGCGTGCTCGAACTCCTCGGCGCCCTGGTGATGGCCTGGAAGGTCCCCAGCATCGCGCTGCCGCAGATGGTCGGACCCGCGGATGTGTCCCGCTATCTCGGGGATGTCCTGAGAAACCCGTCCGCGCGCCGGGTAATCGTGGCCTACACCGGACACAACTGGGAGCTCTTCGGCATGTGGGGCTGGATCGCGCCCTTCATGGTGGCCTCGCTGACGGCGCGCGGGGCCGCCGGGAGCGACGCCCTGGCCTGGGGAGGGCTGCTGGCGGCGACATCCGTCGGGCTCGCGGGGAGCATCGGGGCCATCGCCGGCGGACGGCTCTCGGATCGCCTGGGCCGCGCCCGGGCGGCGATGCTCATCCTGAGCGTGAGCCTGGTGTGCTCCGCCGTGTTCGGACGGCTGTTTGCGGCTCCCCTGATCCTGATGGTCGGTGTGAGCCTGCTGTACGGGATCGTGGCGCTCGCCGACTCGCCGTCGTATGCGGCAGCCCTGATGGAGGTGGTGCCGGCACGGTCGCTGGGCGGCGCCTTCAGCCTGCAGATGCTCAGCGGATGGACGGCGACGGCGGTGGCCCCTGCGGCGCTGGGGCTGGTCCTGGATCTCGCCAGCGCCGCGGGCGCCAGTCCGGCCGCGCAGTGGGGATGGGCCTTCGGGCTGCTGGCGCTGGGGCCGGTGGTCGGCGTCGTGGCCCTGAGGCCCCTGCAGGCTCGGGCCCGCGCCAATGACGGCAGGCTCCCGGTACCGGTGGGAGGAGATGCGCGCCGCGAATCGAACGGCGGATGAGCAGGAAGGAAATCTCCAGGCGCAAGGTGAGCGCGTCCTGATCCCCCACGGAGGGCTCGCAGATGGATCAGCGCGTCACGGCCCGGCGGCCGAGGGTCGGTATGTGGATCGCCGGCGAAGAGGTCCAGGCGGTAGGCGGCGAGACCTTCGAGGTCGTCAATCCGGCCGACGGTCAGGTCGTCGCCGATGTCTCGCGCGGCTCCCCGGACGATGTCGATCGGGCAGCCCGCGCTGCCCATACCGCGTTTGAGGACGGTCGCTGGGCAGGGCTGAGCGCCACAGACCGGGGCCGGATGCTGCTGCGCCTGGCCGACCTGATCCGGCGTCACGCTGCGGACCTCGCGACGCTTGAGACCGTCCAGGGTGGGAAAACGGTCACGGACGCGCGCGGCGAGGTTGAAGCGGCCGCGGGATGCTTCGAGTACTATGCCGGTGCGGCGAACAAGTACTTCGGCCACACGATCCCGGTCGCCGACCGAGGCCTGGACTTCACGCTGCGCGAACCGATCGGGGTCGTCGGGCTGATCGTCCCCTGGAACTTCCCGTTCCTGATCGCATCGTGGAAGGTCGCGCCGGCCCTGGCCGTCGGCAACACGGTCATCCTCAAGCCGGCCTCCTACACGCCGCTGACGGCCCTGCGGCTGGGAGCGCTGGCGCTGGAGGCGGGCGTGCCGCCGGGCGTCCTGAACGTGGTCACGGGCCCGGGGGCCTCGGTGGGCGCGGCCATCGTGACCCATCCCGCCGTCGGCAAGGTCGCGCTCACGGGTGAGACCACCACGGGGATACAGATCATGAAGATGGCTGCCGACCGGATGACCCGGGTGTCCCTGGAACTGGGTGGCAAGTCTCCCAACGTCATCTTCGCCGACGCCAACCTGGAGCGCGCGGCCCAGGCCGCCGTCGCCGCCGTGTACGGCAACGCGGGACAGGACTGCTGCGCGCGGAGCCGGGTCTTCATCCAGCGGCCGGTGTACGACCGGGTCGCCGGACTCTTCACCGACGCGGCCCGCCGGCTGCGCGTGGGCGATCCGCTGGATCCGTCCACGGAGATGGGCCCGGTGATCTCCACCCGCCAGCGCGACCACATCTTGCGTTACGTGACCGTCGGACGAGAGGAGGGCGCGGAGGTTGCTTTCGGGGGTGGCCCGCCGTCCGATCCGCGCCTGGCCGCCGGCGCCTTCCTGCTGCCCACCGTGCTCACCGGTGTCCGCAACGCGATGCGCGTCGCCCAGGAGGAGATCTTTGGCCCCGTGGCCTGCTTGATCCCGTTTGATGACGAAGCCGACGTGATTCCCATGGTCAACGACTCGCCTTACGGCCTGTCCGGTTCGGTCTGGACCCGCGACCTTGGGCGGGCCCTCCGGATGGCGAAGGCCATCCGGACCGGGGTGCTCAGCATCAACACCAACCACAGCGTGCACCAGGAAGCCCCCTTCGGCGGGGTCAAGATGAGCGGGTTCGGCCGCGAACTGGGAATGCATGCGCTTGACCTCTACACCGAGGTCAAGAACGTCTTCATTTCCCTCTAGGCCGCGGGGTCATTTGAAGGCCATAGCGGCGAGCCTGCCGACCGGAATGCCATGAGCACATTGATTTCCCGCAGGGCCTTTGGCCTGGGAGACGTCCTGGTCCTGGTGACGGTCGTCCTCTGGGGCGCGTCGTTCACCGTCATCAAGTCCGCCTACGACGAGTTCACTCCCCTGGCGTTTGCCGCGGTCCGGTTCGTCATCGCATCCCTGGGCATGCTGCTGATTCTGATGCTGCTACGCCAGCCGCTGGCGATTGCCCGGCGCGACCTGTTCCGGGTCGCCACCGTCGGCATCTTCCACGTCGGCTTCTACCAGATCTTCTTCGGGGTCGGGCTGCGCTACACCACCGCCAGCAACTCCATCCTGATCATCAACACGGGACCGGTGATCACGGTGCTGATGGTATGGCTGACCCGCTCTGAACCGCTCATCTGGCGGCACGTCGCCGGGATCCTCCTGGCGGCCGCCGGCGTGGTCCTGCTCATCGAGGCGAGCGGCCACTTCTCCACCGGGTACCTCAAAGGCGACCTCCTCACGCTGCTGGGGGCCTGGTCGTACGGCGTGACGCCCGTGCTGGTGCTCCCGCTGTATCAGCGCTACAGCACGCTCTCCGTGATGACGTCCTCGATGCTGTTCGGGACGCTCCTCTTGCTCGCCGTCGGAACCCCCGAACTCGCGCGGCAGTCCTGGGCCGTCTCGCCCGCCGCCTGGACGCAGCTGGGCTACGCGGCCCTGGGCGCGGGGACCCTGGGATACCTGTTCTGGTACGAGGGCATCCGGCGGATCGGTCCGACGCGGGTGGCCGCGTACACCTACCTCATTCCTCCCGTGGGCGTGCTGCTGGCCGTCCAGGTCCTGCGCGAGCCCTTCGGGCTGCTGCACCTGGCTGGGGCCGCGGTCACGCTGGCGGGCGTCGCCCTGGCCCGCTGGCCGGCGGCCCGCAGAGGGTCCGTATCGACTGGTGGAACAGCATGAGACAATACTCGGGAGGGAACCGTGGGGCAGCCCGGGGCGTCTAATCTATAGTGAAGGATCCGGTGGGAGGTGCCATCATGATGCACCGGCCGTCGCTAGTGCGGCTGCGCCTGGCGGTCATCCTGTCCAGTCTTGCGCTCGCCATGCACTCTCTTGTTTCAGCCGGGGTCGCGGCGGGTCAGGGGACGCCCGGGGTGCCCTTTGTCGTGGTCGCCTCGGGTGCCACGTCGGGCATCCGCGAAGCGGCGCAGTATGTGATCCGCGACGCTGCCGCCTGGAAGGACCTGTGGCAGAGGCACGCCGGCGCGTCGATGCGGCCGATTCCGGCCGTGGACTTTGAGCGGGACATGGTCATCGCGCTCTTTGGCGGCGAGTCGCGCGCGCCACGCGCGTTGACGGTCGTGCGCATCGTCCGCGAGGGAGATGCGCTGGTCGTCTACTACACGCAAGGGGAGACGCGCCCGGTGACAGACACCGATGGCCTGGCGCCGACGGTGCCGTACCAGATCGTGCGGGTGGGGCGGTCGCCCTTGCCCGTGCGGTTTTCGCTGGTGAAAACCCCTCAGGTGTATCGCTCGCCCTAGCCCAGAGGACGGACGTACCCGCTCGACGGACGTGAGCCCCGGGCGGGCGCCCGGGGCTCACGTCGTGATCACCCGCCGTCTGCCTACTTGTTGACGCGGGCGAAGTAGATATCCTCCTCCGGCACCGTCCCGGTGCGAGGCCTGGTGTCCGCCCACACGATCACCACACCCCGGCGGTCCGCGGCGAGGCTCAGGTAGTCGCCGAGGAAGCCGGCCTGGATCGGGTTGTTGAGCAGGGTCAGGTTGGGCATCGAGGATGTCGTGATGCGAATGTAATTGAAGACCTTCGCCTTGTCGGTCGAGATCGCCAGAGTGATGTCGTTGCAGCCCGTGGTGTCGCAGTCGCCGTACTGACGGTCGTAGTAGGCGATGTAGACCTTCCCGGTGGGCCCGACGGCCATCCACGACTGCCACTGGGCCGCCTTCTTGCCCAGTTCATCGCCTATCTTCTTGGGGAACGACCACGTGTTGCCGCCGTCATCCGACGTCACCAGAAAGACGTCGTTGTTGTGGTTGGCGCACGGCTCGACGGGCAGGCCGAAGACGGGGTGCACGGCGCACGGCCCGCCGTTGCGGAAGTCCGACCAGCTGAAGTACAGCCGGCCGCTGGTAGGATCGATCTCGAGCACGCCAAAGTCGTTCATCCGGTAGCCGTTGGGCGCCAGACACTGGCGGCCGAAGGGGCAGCCGTCCGGCACACGCGCGGGCCCCGGACCCAGGAAGAACGGCTGGGTGTCAAAGTCCAGGGCGATCCGCTGCGGTGGCGTCCAGCTCGCCGGGAGGCTGCAGTCCGCTCCCGCCGGGCACTTGACGAACAGGTGCTGACACACCAGTGTCGGTGTGTTGCAGTTGTTGTAGGAAACGTAGACGTCGCCGTTGGGCGCGACCTCGGGCCAGGAGCCCTGGTCGAAGTTGCACTTGCTCGCCGGCAGGGCCGGATCGAAGAAGTTCCCGAAGATGCAGAGCTCCAGGCTGCTCCCGCTGATCTCGATCGGGGCTGACCAGGTGGCCCCTCCGTCGGTTGACTGCCCGAAGAAGATGGGGCTCTCGCAGTACCCCGTGCCACCCGCGCCGCAGGCGAACCGGAACCTCGTCCAGCTCACATAGACATTGCCGGCCTTCGGGCTTGCCGGGTTCGCATCGGCGTTCATGAACTCCTTGTCGTGGAAGATCGTGGGGTCGGTCTCGCTCACGACGACGCCAAGCGGGTTGGCCCGGAACTCCTGAAGCGGCAGCGGGCTCGGCGTGTGCCAGGTGGACC
>JACQHU010000187.1 GCA_016198805.1 Armatimonadota bacterium | reverse complement strand
GGTTCGAGTCCCTCACGGCCCTCCAGCCGGTCATCCCGATTTGGCGACGTCTCCGATTGATCCCCCCGCAGGACGAGTCTCTCCAAAGTAGGCTGCCGCCCAGGGTAACGTTTCGCCGCGAGATCCGGTCGGTCGAAAGCCAACCCATCATGCGCCGGTGGCCGGGCCGTCGGGCCCCTTGACGGGGTGTCGGATTTGTGTAACCATGTTGTTACGCAATATACCACCGGCCTTCTCCGGGCCGGGGGATACACAGAAAGGATCCAGGGAATGGCCAGGCAGTCGGCCTATCGCGCGATCTCCGATCCTACCCGCAGACGGATTCTCGACGTGCTGCGGGCGGGTGGACCGCTTCGAGCCGGGGACATAGCGGGACGTTTCCCGGAGATCAGCCGCCCAGCCGTCAGCAGGCACCTGCGGATCCTGCGCCGGGCGCGGCTCGTCCAGGAGACGCAGGACGGCCGCGAGCGCTGGTACCGTCTCGACGCTGAGCCCCTGCGCGAGATGTACGAGGGCTGGCTGCGCCTGTATGCGACGCTCTGGACGGAGCGGCTGCAGACGGTGAAGCGCCTGGTGGAGAAGGAGGAGCGCAAGCGGAGGGTCGGGAGAGAAGTAAGCCGTGGACGGAGAAGGGAGGCCAGGCATGCAGCCATTGACGATCCGCAAGGAGATCGACATCGACGCGCCGATCGATCGCGTCTGGTGGTTCGTCGGAACGCAAGAAGGGAATCTCGCCAGGCATAGGGCGGAAAGCGTTCCCAACCGCTGGGAGTATCAGGACGAATTGCTCGAGGAACGGGTGGGCGGCCGCTACGAGTTGCGCGGAGTCTTTGAGGGCAAGCCGTTCCACATCGTGGGTCAGGTAGTCGCCTACGATCCGCCCCGACTGCTGGCACTCACCTGGCGCGAGCAAGACTGGCCCGCAGACACCCTCGTGACCTTCAGGCTCACCGAGGAGGCCGGGCGGACCAGGTTGACCGTCATCCACAGCGGTTTTGAGAACCTGCCGCCAGAGTACCGTCACCGGGCCTTCGAGGAATACGAGGCCGGTCGGCAGCGCGGTTTCGAGGCGCTGCAGGCGCTTCTCTCCAGAAGCAGCAGTCAGGTTCGCTAGGCCGGGGCCGGCCCGGGGAGCCGGCGTGCTTGCGGGCGCGCACGGGGAAATGCGACACACCCCGCGCGGCCAGCCACAACCTAGACGTCAGCAGTAACGTGCCGTACAATGTCCCGGGGTGAAGGCCGTCGCAGGTGCGCGATCGGAGTGTGGCGGTGCCTTCGCCACGGCGTTGCGGCCCTGACGCTGCGCCGGTCCTTCCGCGGGCGTAGCCGAACTGGTATAGGCGCCAGACTTAGGATCTGGTCGGCGCAAGCCGGTGGGGGTTCGAATCCCTCCGCCCGCACCAGACGACCCCCTGCATACCGGCCAGGAGGATGTCGATGAAGGTAGAGTGGAGGCGGGAGCCGCCGAGCCGGGCGGTGCTCGAAGTCGAGGTGCCCGCCGAGGATGTCGACCGCGAGGTGCGGGCCGCCGCGGCCCGCCTGGCAACACGCGTCCGCGTTCCTGGGTTCCGACCCGGGAAGGCGCCGCGGACGATCCTCGAACGGTACATCGGCCGCGACGAACTGTACAGCGAGGCCGTCGAGGAACTGGTCACCTCCGCCTACCGGCGGGCCGTGGCCGAACTCGGCGTGGTCCCCATCGGCCGGCCCGAGTTTGACCTGCCGGCGCTGGGTGAGGGGCAGCCGTTCCGATTCGTCGCGAAGGTCGATGTGTCCCCGGAAGTGGACCCGGGGGCATATGATTCGGTGCGGGTCCCGTTTGAACCGGTGGCGGTCTCGGACGCGGACATCGACGGCGCCCTCGAGGAACTCCGGCGCCGGCGCGGCCGGCTGGTCTCGGTGACGGAGCCGGCGGCGGCCGGGGACTTCGTGCTCATCCGCCCCATGGAGGTTGAGGGGGTGGAGCGCTTCCAGGTGGGTCGCGAGGTCCTCGTTGAAGTGGACGCCGGGGTGTTCCCCGCCGAGGTGGAAGCGGCGCTCGTGGGCACGGTGGCGGGGGAGACCCGGACCGCGCAGGTCGGCGAGTCCGGCCGCCTGGTGGCGACGGTGGCCGACGTCAAGCGGCGTGAACTGCCGCCCCTGGATGACGCTTTTGCGAAGGCGGTAGGCGATTTCGCGTCGGTCGAGGACCTGCGGGCCCGCGTACGCGAGCAGCTGGAGGCCGAGGCGGCCATCCGCGCCCGGGAGGCGCACGAAGAGAAAGTGCTGGCAGCCGTCCTGGAGCAGGCGACCGTCGAGCTGCCGGTGAGCATGGTGGAGCACGAGATCGAGCACCTGGTGGCGGACCTGCGCGAGTCGCTGGGACGACGGGGTTACGCTCTGGAGCGCTACCTGGAGGGGGCGGGCAAGGATCTGGCGGGGTTGCGGGAGGAACTCCGTCCCCGCGCGGAGCGCCGGCTGAAGATGCGCTTCGTCCTGGAAGAGATCGCACGCCGCGAGGGCCTGGTCCCCACACAAGAGGAAATCGCCGCGGAAGAAGAGAAACTCGCGGCGGAGCTCAAGCAGGACCTGCCCCGGGTCCGCGAGTGGCTCGCCGCGGAGGGGCGCCGGGAGGCTATGATGGAGCTCCTCGGACGCCGGAAGACCGTCGCGGCCCTCGTGGCGCGGGCGCAGGGCAGTCCGGAGGATCGGTCATGACGCTCGTCCCGATTGTGGTGGAACAGACGCCCCGCGGAGAGCGCGCGTACGATATCTACTCGCGCCTCCTCAAGGAGCGCATTATCTTCCTGGGCGGCCCCATCGACGACGATGTGGCGAACCTGGTCATCGCGCAGCTCCTCTACCTGGAGGGGGAAGACCCGGATAAAGACATCATGCTCTACGTGAACAGCCCCGGCGGCGACCTGATCGCGTCCCTGGCCATCTACGACACGATGCAGTACGTGCGGCCAGGCATCGCGACGATCTGCGTGGGCCTGGCCGCCAGCGGTGGCGCGCTGATTCTGGCCGGTGGGGCCAAGGGCAAGCGGTCTGCGCTGCCGTACTCGCGGATCATGATCCACCAGCCCTGGGGTGGGGCTCAAGGGACGACCTCAGACATCGACATCCAGGCCAAAGAGTTCCTGAAGATGCGCGCCCTGATGAGCGAAATTCTGGCCCGGCACACCAGCCAGCCGCTGGAGCGCATCGAGCGCGACACCGACCGCAACTTTTGGATGAGCGCCGACGCGGCCAGAGAATACGGGATCATCGACCAGGTGATCCAGCCGCGGGAACGCACCAAGACCAAGAGCGACTGAGGAAACCATGTTCCGATCCGGCGATGACCGCGACAAGATGAAGTGCTCGTTCTGTGCCAAACCACAGGCGCAGGTCCGCAAACTCGTCGCCGGTCCCGGCGTCTATATCTGCGACGAGTGCATCGAGCTCTGCAGCGAGATCGTCGAGGAGGAGCTGGCCGCCGACGAGCCCCGGCCGCAGCTGCGCCCGACTCCCAAGCCCAAGGAGATCTACGAGAGCCTGTGCGAGTATGTGGTCGGCCAGGATCGGGCCAAGAAGGCCCTCTCGGTGGCCGTCTACAACCACTACAAGCGGATCGGCCACCGGCGGCCTTCGGAGGTTGAACTCCAGAAGTCCAACATCCTGCTCATCGGGCCCACCGGCTGCGGCAAGACGCTGCTGGCCCAGACCCTGGCCAAGATCCTCGACGTCCCATTCGCCATCGCGGATGCCACCTCGCTGACTGAGGCGGGCTACGTCGGCGAGGACGTCGAGAACATCCTGCTGCGGCTCATTCAGGCGGCTGACTACGAGATCAAGAAGGCGGAGCGCGGGATCATCTATATCGACGAGGTCGATAAGATCGCGCGCAAGAGTGAGAACCCGTCGATCACGCGCGATGTCTCAGGCGAGGGTGTGCAGCAGGCGCTCCTCAAGATCCTGGAGGGGACGACCGCCAACGTGCCGCCCCAGGGCGGGCGCAAGCACCCGCACCAGGAGTTCATCCAGATCGACACCAGTAATATCCTGTTCATCTGCGGCGGCGCCTTCGAAGGCCTGGAGCGGATCATCGAGTCGCGGGTCCGGCAGACCAGCATGGGATTTGGCGCGATGATCGAGCCCCGCAGCAAACAGCACCTGTCGGAGGTGCTGGCCCAGGTCATGCCGCAGGACCTGCTTCGGTACGGATTGATCCCGGAGTTCATCGGCCGGCTGCCCGTGGTGGTGCCGCTGGAACCGCTGGACGAATTCGACCTCATTGCGGTGCTGGTGGAACCGAAGAACTCCCTGGTGCGGCAGTACCAGAAGATCTTGGAGATGGACGGAGCCGAGCTCGACTTCACCGATGACGCGCTGCGCGCCATCGCCCGGGAAGCGATGCAGCGAGGAACCGGCGCCCGGGGCCTGCGGACGATCATCGAGGAAATCATGCTGGACATCATGTACGAGGTCCCCTCCCGCGCCGATATCCGCCGCTGCGTCGTCACCGAGGATGCCGTCCTCCGGCG
>JACQHU010000183.1 GCA_016198805.1 Armatimonadota bacterium | reverse complement strand
GAATTGGCCCGCCCGGGGCGAATGTACAAAGACACTCTGGGATTACCTCGCAACTCAATGCTGGTCACGTGCCGGCTCGGTCCTCCGCGCCGAGGGGACGCATACGCAGGCCTTTCGATACGGAGAACGTGATGCGGGCGATCTGGCTGAGTTCGTTCCTCACCGATACGATCTACCTGACCGTGGGGACCCTGACCTCACGGTTTGTCGGCTCGTCCTTGCAGCGGGCCATGGCGCGCCGCCGGTACGGCGCGCTGGCGTCCCGCTATGACGCCGACGTGATCCCCCAGAAGGATTATTTCGTCCCGCTGGAGGCCGCGCTCGCCCGGATCCCGGACCGCCCTGAGCTGGTGCTCGATGTCAGCACCGGCACGGGCGCCGTCATCGGCACGGTGGTCCGCTGCTTCCCCGGCTGCCGGGGCGTGGGCGTCGACCTCTCGCCCGCGATGCTGTCGCGGGCCGCACAGCACGCGCGCGCCGGTGGTTGGTCCGTCCGCTTTGCCGCGGCGGATGCCGCGCGGCTGCCGTTTCGCCCGGGGTCGTTCGATCTCGTGTCGGTGCAGAACGCCTTTCCCGTGCCACGGGAGCTGGTGCGCGTGCTCAAGCCCGGGGGCTGGATCGTGCTGAGCTACTCGGCCGGAGGACCGGTGCTGCCGTGGGTCGTGCGGTCCCTGGCCAGTCACCTGCGGGCGCTGGGCTGCGCGTCGGTCGAGACCCGGCGGGTCGGGAGCGGGCGCTACTTCCTCGCGCAGCGGGCGACGGCGTGACCATGGGCGTTTCCTGCATTATCGCCGCCTACAACGAAGAGCGCCTGATCGGCCAGGTGATCGCGGCGGTCCGCGGCGTCGAGGAGGTCACCGAGATCATCGTCGTCTCGGACGGCTCCACCGACCGCACCGCGGAGGTCGCCGTCGCATCCGGCGCCGACGTGATCGTACAGCTCCCGAAGAATCTGGGCAAAGGCGGGGCGATCCTGGCCGGCGCCCGGCGCGCCTCGGAACGCGTCCTGCTGCTGCTCGATGCCGACCTGGAGAACCTGAAGCCCTGCGAACTGGAGGCCCTGATCCGCCGCGTCGTCGATGGCGATGCGCACATGGCGGTGGGCGTGCTCGCAGGCGACCTGCGGCAGGCGGTGGTCCCGCACCTTTCCGGGATTCGGGTCGTCCACCGCGACTGCCTGCTATGCCGCCCGCACCTGGCGGCCACGCGGTTCGGCTTCGAGCGGGCGCTGACGAAGACGGCCTGGCGAGAGAGGTGGAAGGTCGCGCGCGTGCGGTTTACGGGCGTCAATCATCACCTGAAGGAGGAGAAGTACGGCTTCATCCAGGGATGGCGGGGGAAAGTCCGCATGACCGTGGAAGTGGTCCGCGTGCGCCGGCCCCGCCGGTACGGCGCGAGGGGGCCGCGGAGCCGCGTGCTGGCCCTCACGACCCTGGTGGTGACGCTGGCGTATCTCGGTATGGGACTGTTCACGACGAGTCGCGTGAGAGGCAGCACCCTGGAACCGTTCCCCGAGCCCACGCCCGAGGACCGGTACCTGATCGTCGCGGCGCACGCCGACGACGAACTGCTGGCCGCGGGCGGGCTGATCCAGCGCGCCCACAGCGTGGGCGCCCAGGTGTGGGTGGTCTTCGGCACCAACGGCGACGGTAACCGCCTGGCCGCCGCGATCACCAGTCGCCGGCCGCTGCCCCGGCCCGCGGACTTCATCGCCGAGGGCATGCTGCGGCAGCGCGAGGCGCTGCAGGCGCTGGGGCGGCTGGGGGTGCCGCCTGATCACGTCTTCTTCCTTGGATATCCCGACCGCGGGCTCTGGCAGCTGGCCTCGCCGCGACGCGATCCCACGCGGCCGTATGTCTCGCCGTTCACGAAGGCGTCGGCTTCCCCGTACCGCATGGCATTTCGGCCCAACGCGCCGTATACGGGCAAGGATCTCCTGCATGACCTCGGGACGATCCTGACCGTGATCCGGCCTACCGTGGTGCTGACGCATCACCCGGCCGACCGGCACAGTGATCACCAGGCCCTCTATCAGTTCGTGCGGCAGGCGATCCGGGCGGTAGACTACAGGGAGCACCAGCCGCCGCGCCTGTATACGTACCTGGTCCATGCCTGGGACTTTCCGCGCCCGTTCCGCTATGCACCCGAGGCACCCCTGCTCCCGCCAAAGTCCATGTGGGAGTCGACCCGGTGGCTCCGGTTCGACCTGCTCCCTGAAGAGCTCGAGATGAAACGGACGGCCATGCGCGACTACCGCAGTCAGCTGGACAGCCCCTACCTGCGGCTGCTGATGTCGAGCTTCATCCGTCAAAACGAGCTCTTCGCCGTCGCTGAACCCTAGGCCGTCGCCGAACCCCGGCGCGACGCTGAGGCCTGGCCCGACGCTGAACCCCGGCCCGGCGGCCAGCGCCCCGCTGGGCTATGCCGCAGTCGCTGCGGCGGCCGTGGCCTGGGGCACCCTGGGTCTGGCATCACGCCGTCTGTTCGCCGCCGGCCTGACCCCGCTGGAAGCGGCGACCTGGCGCGCGGCCGGCGCGTGCATCCTCCTGATCGCGTACTGTCTGCTCTTCGCCCGCCCCGCGCTGCGCGTCGCGCGGCGGGATCTGCCGCTCTTCGCGGCCTACGGCGCGGTGAGCGTGGCCGGCTTCATGACCGTCTACTTCACGGCCATCGCGTTGACCACCGTGGCCACGGCCGCCGTGCTGCTCTACACGGCGCCCATCTGGGTGGTGCTGCTGGCCCGGCTGCTCTTTGCGGAGCCCGTGACGCGCACGAAGGTCGCCTCGGCCGCGCTGGCCGTCGCCGGGTGCGCGCTGGTCATCAGCGGCGCCAGGACCGGCGCCCTGCGCATCACCGGCGCCGGTGTGCTGGCCGGGCTGGGCGCCGGCCTGACGTATGCCCTCTACAGCATCTTTGGGAAGACGGCCCTGCGCCGGTATTCTCCCCTGACGACCGTGGTGTACGCGCTGGGATTCGGCGTCCTGTTCCTCCTGGCCGCCCTCTTCCTGGTGGCGGCCCCGGGCGGACTGCAGCGGCCCCCGGACGCGGCAGTCCCGGCGCTTGTCTACGTGATCCTGGTCCCGACGACCGCGGCGTACCTCCTCTATATCGGCGGACTGCAGTGGGTGGAAGCGGGGAGGGCGAGTGTCGTGGCGACGCTGGAGCCAGTGGTCGCATCAGCCAGCGGCGCGCTGATCCTGCGCGAGTCGTTCGGAGCCGTACAGTGGCTTGGCGCGGCGCTCGTCCTGGGCGGCGTGCTGCTGATCCAGGCAGACCGGCTGCTGGGGCGGGACGACACCTCACCGCCGGGGTCGTCGTAGGGCACCCGGGGCGTCCTCAGCCGGCGGATCGTCGCAGTGCCACCGCCGCGATGACGGTGCCCGCGGTCAGCGCCAGCGCGCTCCCCAGAAACGGCGCGCGCGGGCCGAAGGCATCCCACACCAGGCCGCCCAGCAGCGGGCCGAGCACGAGCCCCAGACCCTGTACCGTTTCCGAGGCGCCAAGGGCGAGCCCCAGCCGGCCGGGCGGCGCCAGTTCGCTCACCAGCGCCAGCAGGGCAGGCGTCGAGATCGCGTAACTCGCGCCCAGCAGGACGGCGGCCACCACCAGCTCGACGAACTGCTCGCTGAGGGCAAGGATCCACATGCCGGCAGTTCCCAGCAGCATGCCGGCGGCCATCAGGTGCGGCTTGCCCACGCGGTCCGCCAGTCGGCCTGCCGGCACGGTCGCCACGCCGACCGCGATTACCACGCTGAGAAACACCACGCCGATGGCATGCTCCGAGAGGCCGATCACGCGCTTCGCGTAGATCGCGGCGATGGGCACCAGCAGTCCCGCGCCGAGCATCTGCACGAACGCCACCAGATAGAGGGCGAACAGCAGCGGGTTCGATCGGAGGGTGCCGACGATGGTCTCCAGGTGGGCCGGCGGCACCGCCGTGTGGTAGCCGACCATCACCTCGTTGGGATTCCCATGATGATTGTCCCGGGGGAACACCAGCGCCGCCAGCAGCGCGGCCAGGACCAGCAGCGCGCTGGCCAGGAGGAAACCAGCGCGGAAATCCCCGGCCCACCCGGCGACGAACAGCCCCAGTGCCGGCCCGGCCGACAGTCCGAGCAGGAAGAACATGTTGAGCGCTGCCATGCCTGTCGCGCGGCGGTTCGGCGCCGTCACGTCGGCGACGGCCGCGGCCGCGGCCGGCCACAGCGCGGCCGACCCGAGGCCATCGACGAGCCGCAGCGGGACGAACAGCACCGGCACCCGCAGGACCGTCATTGCCAGCGGCGCCAGGCTGGCCAGCAGCAACCCGCCCACCACGAGCGGCCGGCGGCCCCACCGGTCGGCGACCCCACCCCATGCGGTCTTGAAGAACGTCTCGACCAGGGCGAAGGTCGCCACGATCAGGCCGACCAGTTTGACGCTGGCGCCCAGTCGCTCGGTCAGGTGCAGCGGCAGCAGAGGCAGGACGACGGCGAACCCCAGCTGGCCGATGCCGATGATGAAGCCGATGCGCCAGACGGCCCGCCCGTCGTTCACAGCCGCGATCCCGGCCGACGGGAGGTCGCCGCTTGCGGGCCGCCCGCGCGGGCGCGCGTGGCTGCGGCTTCCGCCGCGCGATGCTCCTCGGCATCTGGCAGCGGATGGAGGGTCATCTCGCCGTACCGGCGGCGCAGGGCGACACCGATGAGGAGATCGGCGAGCCACGGGTTCTTGGGCAACAGCGGGCCGTGCAGGTACGTGCCGTAGACCGACCGCCAGACCGCGCCCTCCGTGCGGTCCTCGCCGTTGTTGCCGAACCCGACCACGACTGTCCCCAGCGGACGCGCCTGCGAGCCCAGGTGGGTCCGCCCCCCGTGGTTCTCAAACCCGACGAGCCGGGTTCCCGAGGTCGCCTCGTTAATGACGATGTTTCCGATCAGACGGCGGGCGCCGGGACCGGGGTGCACGGTGTGAAGATTGAGCAGCCCCAGGCCTTCCAGGTCGGGCCCGTCGGCGGGACGGTAGTAATGCCCGAGGAGCTGGTAACCGCCGCAGACGGCCAGCACCGCGGCGTCCGAGGCTGCCGCCTCCCGCAGCGCGGCGCCCTTCACCTGGCGCAGGTCCGGCGCCGCCAGGCGCTGCTGCCGGTCCTCGCCGCCGCCGATGAAGAACAGGTCGTTCTCCCGCGGATCGATCGGGTCGCCGAGGCGGGCCTCGACGACCCGCACGTCGATCCCGCGCCACTGCGCACGCCGCACCAGGGTGGTGATGTTGCCGCGGTCGCCGTAGAGATTCAGCAGATCGGGGTAGAGATGACAGATCCGGAGTTCCATCACCGGTCCCTACTGGTTCCAGAATCCCCGGAGGTATCCCTTGCGGGCCAGCAGGCCGCGCAACTGCAGCATGGCGGTATAGGTCGGAAGGAGATACAGACGCTCACCCGGGCGCAGCAGCCGGCAGGCACGCTCGATGGCGCGCCCGCCGTCACGCTCGACGACGATCCGCTCGCCGTCGATGCCCGCATATTTGAGCCGCAGGGCTATGTCCAGAGCGCGAATGCCGGTCACCACCACGGCTCGCGCCCGGTCGCGCAGCATCTCGAAGTCGACGTCCCACAGCCAGGAGATGTCCCGGCCGTCGGCGATCAGATCGTTGATGGCGATCAGCAGCACCGGCGTCTCTTCCGCCAGCAGCACGGTGCGCAGGACCTCGTTGAATCCCGCCGGGTTCTTGGCCAGCAGCATCAGCACCTCATGGCCGTCGATCGTCACCCGCTCGCCGCGGCCGAACGCGGGGGCGGTCGCCATGATGCCCCGGCCGATCGTTTCCGCGGCGACCCCCAGCGCCAGCGCGCCTGCCGCTGCCGCCGTCACATCGTACACGTTGTAGAGTCCGGGCAGGACGGTGCGGACCGGCAGCGCCACGCCGTCGGCGGCGATGGTCAGGCTGGCGCCGTCGGCGCCGTGCAGGCGGATGCCGGTGGCGCGGACCTGCACCGGCGGCCGGGCGGTGCCGCACTCCGGGCACCGGTAGTGCCCCATGTGTCCCAGCGTCACCAGCGCGTAGTCATAGGGCCGCCCGCAGCGATAGCAATACCGGGAATCGGCCGCGTGCTCGGGTGTCCTGGATGCGGGCAGGCCCGCCGGCGACTCATCGAGACCGAAGCCCAGCGTCTGACCCCCGAACGTGCGCCCGACGTCGGCGACCAGCGGGTCGTCCACGTTGAGCACCCCCACGCCGTCGGACGGCAACGCGGCCAGCGCGCGGCGCCATCGGTCGGCGATGAGGTCGATCTCGCCGTACCGGTCGAGTTGATCGCGAAACAGGTTGAGCAGTACCACCACACGCGGTCGCGTCGCCTCCACGGCCGCGGGCAGCGTGGCCTCGTCCACCTCAAACAGGCCGATGTCGCCCTGCGGCCGCCCGCCGGGCGTCGTGTGCTCGACCAGCGCGGAGGCGATGCCCGACAGCAGATTGGCGCCCGCCCGGTTGTGGATGACCACCAGGCCCGCCGCATCCAGGATGCCGCCCAGCAGGCGCGCGGTGGTGGTCTTGCCGTTGGTGCCGGAGATCAGCACGGCGCCGCGGGACAGGCGGCCGGTCAGGTCCGGAATGATGCCCGGTGCCAGGG
>JACQHU010000182.1 GCA_016198805.1 Armatimonadota bacterium | reverse complement strand
TTTCGCCGACAGTCTGGTCGCCCTCCTGAGGGAGGCAATGGCTTCCCCGGTCCGGCCGAGTTGCTTGTAGAGCCCGCCAAGGTTCTGGTGGGCGATCCAGTAATCGGGGTCGGCGGCGACCGCGCGCTGATAGGCGTCCAGCGCCTGCTCCGTGCGACCGCTCTCCCGGTAGATATTGCCCAGATTGCTCCACGCCGGCGCGAAGGCGGGATTCAGGCTCACCGCCCGCGCAAACGCCTGCTCCGCCTCCTGGAGGCGCCGCTGATGGGCAAGCGCGACTCCCAGTTTGCTGAATGCCTGCGCTGATGTCGGGGCGGCCTCAACGGCGCGCCGAAACGCGGCCTCGGCTTCGGCCCACTCGCCGGCCTCCAGGTGGCCTTCACCCTGCGCGAGAAGCGAAGCAGCGGCATCCTGTGCCATGGCGAAACGGGTGGAGAGGACTTCTGCAGGTTAGCGATGGCGCCCTGCGCCTCAGGCGGGAATCCTTCAGGTCCCCGTCAGGAGGCAGCCGCCCAGAGCGGAAGGTCGCTGTACGCCGGCCGGCGGCAGTGAGTGGCCGCCTCAGCCGCGAAGATCGCTTCCTGATTGCGGGCGGGGGCCAGCCAACTGATCTCTGCCGTCTCAAACGCGTAAAGGAGCGCCCGAATCTGCAGGCAGGCCACCACAGCCCCGGCAGGCGGGGACGCGGTCCCGCTCAGCACTGCCACGGCGTCGGCGTCGTCGGTGGCGAGCACGATGGACCTCGCCCCCAGGCGGCGCGCCTCCCACAGGCCGAAGAGCAGCGCACGATAGACGGGCGGAATCTGATCCTGCCGCCGAAGCCGGCGTGTCGCAACGCGCGGCGAGCGCGGCCCATCCCAGCGGAGGACCGCCGCGATGGCAAACGAACCATCGCCGGCCGGGCGCGCCGCCGTCGCCACGTGAACCGGAGTTTTCACCACGGCACCTCCAGCAGAGCCGCCACGACGATGCAGACGGCAAGCAGCATCACCTTGAACCCCAGGGCCCGGCGATCGCTCCAGAAGGCAGCCCTGGCGCGGGGATGTTGCGCTGGGGGACGGAACCGACCGGACGAGGCCAGGCCTGCCCGGCGATCCCGCCCGGCAACCAGATGCGGGCACGCCTGGGGCATCGTCACGCCTGTCCTCCCAGGGGATACCGCCGCAGCAATCCAACGACCTTGCCGATGATCTCGAACTCCTCCCGGATAGGGACGTAGGCGGGATTCTCGGCTTTCAGGTAGGGGCCGCCCTCATCGAACTCCAGCCGCTTGACAGTGGCCTCGTCATCGATCAAGGCCACCACCAGGTCGCCGCGGTCGGCCGCTGGCTGACAGCGAACGATCACCAGATCGCCGTCGAAGATGCCGGCCCCGATCATGCTGTCTCCGCGAACGGTGAGGAGGAAACTCTCGTCGTTCCAGCCCACGAACCGACGGGGAACGGGGATCATCTCCTCAATGTGCTGCTCGGCCAGCACAGGAACGCCGGCCGAGACCCTGCCGACCAGCGGCAGCGAAACGACCTCTCCCGTCTCCGGAAGCATGCTCCGGTCGGTGATCTCCAGCACCCGCATCCGCTCGCCGTCGCGTCGGAGATACCCCTTGCGTTCCAGCGCGGACAAGTGCTGGTGAACGGTAGACGGTGACCGCATCCCGAGGGCCTGCCCGATCTCGCGGACGGACGGCACGATGCCGGTCCGCATAATGCTCACGGCGATGTGCCGCAGGATCTGCCGCTGGCGTGGAGTCAGAGGCTCGCTCACCAGATCACCTCCTGCCGCCAGGATATCGAACAAATGTACGGTAAATCAAGGGCGCGATATAGCGAACGTATGTACGATATCGCCAGCTTTCCTCGGGAAAGCTATTCAGGACGGCCCCGGACGCCCGATTTCTCATCCGGACCCGCCCTGAAGACCTGGATTCAGGAGACGCTCGCCAGGAGCGAAGTCAGGAGGGCGGGGTCAAGGTTCCCGCCGCTGACGACGGCAACAGCCGGCCGGTAGACCACGATCCCTTCGAGGAGGGCCGCCACTGCCACGGCGCCGGACGGCTCCACCACCAGGTGGGCATCCAGGCAGAGCCGCCGGACGGCAGCCAGGACGGCGGCGTCATCGACATCGACAAAGTCGTCAACCGTTCGGGAAGTCACCTCCCAGGTCAGCACACCGGGTTGCTGCCCCCGCAACCCGTCGGCAATGGTGTTGGCAAAGGGCACAGACACCCGAGTCCCTGCCGCACGCGAGGCCGCGAACCGGGGGAGGGCACGCGGCTCGACCCCGATCACGCGCACCGAAGGCTTCAAGGCTTTGATCGCCAGCCCGACGCCGGACAGTAACCCGCCGCCGCTGGTCGGAACCACCACCGCCGCCACGTCCCCGGCCTGATCGGCGATTTCCAGGCCGCAGGTCCCCTGACCGGCGATCACCAGCGCGTCATCGAAAGAAGGGACAAAATGCAGCCCCCGCTCCCCGGCCAGGCGACGGGCCAGGTCGGTGCGCTCCGGCATCGTCGTGCCGCAGCGGATCACCTCGGCGCCGAACCCCGCAATGCGGGCCGCCTTCACCGGATTGACGGTCTCGGGCACGACAATGGTGGCCGGGATCCGCAGGCGCGCGGCGACATGCGCCACGGCCTGCCCGTGGTTCCCGGATGACGCGGTGATCACCCCCCGGACCGTTCTCCCCACCACGCGCAGATGATTGGCGGCCCCGCGCACCTTGAACGATCCGGTCGGCTGCAGGCTCTCGAGCTTCAGCAGGATCTCGCCGCCCTCGTCCCAGGGATGCAGGGGAGTCCGCCGGACGTCAGATGCGATCCGCTCCGCCGCCGCGCGGACATCGACAATTGTGGGAAGCGTGGTCACCGGGTGACCCCGGCCTTCGTGGGTGGGCGCCAGCGCAGATTTGGGTTCCGCGCCGCCGCGACCTCGTCCAGCCGGGTCACCACCGTCCGGTGCGGCGCCGTCCGCACCGTCTCCGGGTCGGTCTCGCACTCCTCGGCGATACGGATCAGCGCATCGGCGAAGGCATCGAGCGTCTGCCGGCTCTCGGTTTCGGTCGGTTCGATCATGATCGCTTCGTCAACGATCAGGGGGAAGTAGATCGTCGGCGCGTGATAGCCGTAGTCCAGCAGGCGTTTGGCGATGTCCAGCGTCCTGACCCCGTATTGGGTCTTCTGCCGGCGCCCCGAGAGCACGAACTCGTGCATGCACGTGCGGTCGTACGGCAGGTCGAAATACGGCCGCAGCCGCTGCAGCAGGTAGTTCGCGTTAAGCACCGCCGCCTCGGAGGTCTGCCGCAGGAGCGGCCCGAAGGTGCGCAGGTACGCGTACGCGCGCACCAGGACGCCGAAATTGCCCACAAACGCCCGCACCCGGCCGATCGTCTTCGGCCGTTCGTCATCCAGGCGGAACCCGTCGCCGTCGCGCTCGACGGTCGGGGTCGGCAGATACGGCTCCAGCATCTGCTTGAGTGCCACCGGGCCGGCCCCGGGACCGCCGCCGCCGTGCGGGGTGCTGAAGGTCTTGTGCACGTTCAGATGCATGACGTCGAAGCCCTGGTCTCCTGGCCGCGTGATCCCCAGCACCGCGTTGAAGTTGGCTCCGTCCAGGTACATCAGGGCCCCGCACCCGTGGATGATCTCGGCCACTTCCACGACGTGTTCTTCAAACAGACCCAGCGTGTTGGGGTTGGTGAGCATCAGCGCGGCGACCGAGCCGTCGGCGGCGCGCCGCAGCGCCGCACGGTCGATGTTGCCGCGGGCATCGCTGGGGACCGTCACCACCGTGTAGCCGCACATCGCCGCCGACGCAGGATTGGTACCGTGGGCCGAGTCCGGCACGATCACGCGCGTCCGCTGCTCGCCGCGGTCCTCGTGATACGCGCGGATCATCATCAGCGCCGTCAGTTCGCCATGCGCGCCTGCCGCCGGCTGGAACGTCACCCGGTCCATCCCGCTGATCTCGCAGAACATCCGGTCCAGTTCCCACAGTAACTGCAGCGCCCCCTGCGCGAGCTCCCGTGGCGCGTTGGGATGCAGGCGCGCAAACCCCGGCAGGCGCGCCGCATCCTCGTTCACCTTGGGGTTGTACTTCATCGTGCACGACCCCAGGGGATAGAACCCGACGTCGACGGCGTAATTCCGCTGCGACAGGCGCGTGTAGTGCCTGACCAGGTCCGGCTCGCTGACCTCGGGCAGCGCCGCCGGTTCGCGCCGGAGGTGCTCTGCCCCAACGATGGCTTCCAGCGGCACCTCGGGAACACCGGGGTCCGAGAGCGCCACGGCCACGCGGCCCGGCACGCTGTACTCGAAGATCAGGGGAACGTTGTCCATCCTCATGATGCGCGCACGACCTGTGCCACGACGTCCGCCAGCGCGTCGATCTGGGCGCGGGTGCGGGCCTCGGTGACGCACACAAGCCAGCCGTCGGCCAGGTCCGGATACCAGCGCCCCAGGGCCAGCCCGCCCAGGAAGCCGTACTCAACGAGCCGGGCATTCAGATCGCCGGGCGCGACCGGCAGGTGCAGGACAAACTCGTTGAACGTGGGCGCGTCGAAAGCCGGACGGATCCCCGGGATCGCGCACAGGCGCTGCTTCGCGTAGTGGGCCCGCCGCGCGTTCACTTCGGCCACACGCCGCATCCCCGTCCGCCCCAGCGCGGCCATGTAGATTCCCGCGGCCAGGGCATTGAGGGCTTCGTTGGTGCAGATGTTGCTCGTCGCCTTCTCGCGCCGGATGTGCTGCTCCCTCGTCTGTAGGGTGAGCACGAATCCCCGGCGGCCCTCGCGATCGGTGGTGGCGCCAACCAGCCTGCCCGGCATCCGCCGCACGAACGCCTCACGGGTGGCCAGCATCCCCAGGTAGGGCCCGCCGAAGTTCAGATGGTTGCCAAGCGGCTGGCCTTCGCCGGCCACGATATCGGCGCCATAGGCGCCCGGCGGCTCCAGCAGGCCCAGGCTGATGGGCTCGGCAACGGCGACGATCAACAGGGCGCCGGCCTCGTGGGCGATCTGCGCCAGCGCCCGCCCCTGTTCGATACAGCCGAAGACGTTGGGCGACTGCACGATCACCGCGGCGGTCTGCTCCCCGACGGCGGCGGCGACGCGCTCCGGCGTGGCGAGCCCCGCCTGGTAAGGCACCTCGACGATCCGGATCCCCAGGTGCCGGGTGTACGTGCGCAGGACCTCCCGGTACTGAGGATGAACCGCCGTAGAGACCACGACCGCGTTGCGCTTCGTCAGGTCGCGCGCCATGACCGCCGCCTCGCCCACGGCGCTGGCCCCGTCGTACATCGAGGCGTTGGCCACCTCCATGGCGGTGAGTTCGCACAGCATCGACTGGTACTCGTAGGCGGCCTGCAGTTCGCCCTGCATGACCTCCGCCTGGTAGGGCGTATAGGCCGTATAGAACTCCGCCCGACCCGCCAGGTGCCAGACCGCGCTGGGGATCCAGTGATCGTAGGCACCGCCACCGAGGAAGCAGATCAGCCGATCGGCATGCCCGTTCCGGTCCGCCATCTGGCGCAGGTGCGCCAGCAGGTCGGCCTCGGCCAAATCCGGCGGAAGGTTCAATGCCCGCCTTAACCGCACCTGGACGGGGATGTCGGCCAGCAGGTCCTCGACCGTCGAACAGCCGATGGCCCGCAGCATCTCATCGCGCTCTTCCGCGGTCATCGGGAGGTACTTGTGCGGCTGCCAGGATACGGGGGCGGTCATGCGCCTTCGGCTCCCACCAGTCTGGCATAGGCCTCGGCCGTCAGCAGTTGCTCCCAGGCCGAAGAATCGGACGGTTCCACCACGATCATCCACGCGGCGCCGTAGGGATCCTGATTGATCAGCTCAGGGGTATCGACCAGCGCGCGGTTCACCTCGACGACCCGACCCGATACCGGCGCGTAGAGATCACTGGCCGCTTTCACCGATTCGACCACGCCGAACGGTTCCATAGCCCGGACCTCGGCGCCTACCTGCGGGAGTTCAATAAACACTACATCGCTCAGGCGGTCCGCCGCAAAAGCGGTGATCCCCACGCGCACGCGGCCGTTTTCGCGTTTCGCCCATTCGTGCTCCCGCGTGTACCGCCGATCGTCGGGGTACATGCCTCACCTCGCTCTGTGTCAGCGCATCGGCCGCCTGTAGAACGGCAACCGTACCACGTGCGCGCGCGTGCTCCTGCCGCGCACGTCAATCCCAACGGCCGTCCCCACGTCTGAAAACGGCATCGGGACATAGCCCAGGGCGATCGGCCGCCGGAGGAAGGGCGCGAAGGTCCCGCTGGTCACCTCGCCCACCCGTTCCCCGGCGGCGTAGATCCCACAGTGCTGGCGTGGAATGGCGCGCTCCTCCCCTTCGAACCCGACCAGGCGCCGTGCCACCCCCTGGGTCCGCTGCCGCAGCAACGCGTCCTTCCCGTTGAAGTCGCCTTTGTCGAATTTCACCGTCCACCCAAGCGGGGCCTCCAATGGGGTCGTGGCTTCGTCGATGTCGTTCCCGTACAGCATGAACGCCGCTTCCAGACGAAGCGTATCACGGGCACCCAGCCCGGCGGGCTGCAGACCGTCGGCGCCGCCGGCTTCCACCAGGACCGCCCAGACCGTCGGCGCGGCGTCCCATGCTACGGCGATCTCAAACCCATCCTCTCCGGTGTACCCGGTCCGCATGACCGTGGTGCGCACGCCGGCGATCCCGACGCCGTCCCGAAGGTGAAACCGCCGCAGCGAGGCCACCCCCAGGCTCAGGCGCTCCAGCAGCGCGGCCGCTCCCGGCCCCTGGAGGGCCAGCAGGGCGATCTCGTCCGACACGTCGTGGACCGTCGCGCCCGGGATCTCTCGAACGTGTGCCTGAATCCACGCCAGGTCGGCCGCACGCCTGGCCGCATTCACCACAACGAGATACACCTGGTCGGCAACCCGGAAGACCGTGACGTCATCCACGATACCGCCGGACGGCGTGCACATGGGCGTGTACAGTCCCTGGCCCACCGCCAGACGTCCCGCGTCGTTGGTGATCAGCCGCTGGACGGCGGCCAGCGCCCCGGGGCCCTCCACACGCACCTCGCCCATGTGCGAGACATCAAACACTCCCACGCGGCTGCGCACAGCCAGGTGTTCCTCTGTCACTCCGAGATACTGCGCCGGCATCTCCCACCCGGCAAACGGCACCATGCGGGCTCCGGCCGCCCGGTGGGCCTCGTAGAGGGACGTGCGGCGCAACGACGATTCGCCCGCCACCACTGTCGCCATCTACGCT
>JACQHU010000186.1 GCA_016198805.1 Armatimonadota bacterium | reverse complement strand
TACAATAGGAGTGAGGACGCCAGGGCCATGGCTACGCCAACGGTGAGCGCCGCCACCGATCTGGCCGCAGTGCTCGACGCCAGGACGACCGAGGGCGCGCTGTACGAGCGCCTGGCCGACGGCAAACTGCGCTGCGTGGCCTGCGGCCACCGGTGCGTCATCTTCCCGGGCCACCGCGGCATCTGCCAGGTGCGGTTCAACGAGGGCGGCACGCTGCGGGTGCCCTGGGGTTACGTCGCCGCCCTCCAGTGTGACCCCACCGAGAAGAAGCCGTTCTTCCACGTCCTGCCGGGCTCGAAGACGCTCACCTTCGGGATGCTGGGATGCGACTATCATTGCCCGTATTGCTTCACGAATGACACCGTTGTTGCCACGAATCAGGGGCCGCTTCGGATCGAAGACGTTTTCAACGCATGCGCGACCACGGTGTCTCAGCCTGATGGCGAGATCGCCTTCCCCACGGATCTTCGTGCATATTCGCACCGAGGCCGGGCGAAGCAGATTCGAGCAGTCTTCCGCCATCCATATGAGGGGCCGGTGCTCAAGGTCCGGCCTGCCTTCTTTCCGGTATTCGAATGCACGCCAGACCACAGGCTTCTCGCCATTGCCAGACCCCGACGCGGGAATCTACCGGGCACACCTGCCTGGACCCAGGCCCGGGAGCTCACCAGAGAGCACTGTTTGGCGATCCCAAAGAGGTACAGGTTTTCCGAAACACTCATCCTAGATGTGCCATCGTTACTTGACCCGATGGTGGACGAATCTCGGATGAGGAGGGGCGTGCCTCGGCCGGAGAAATGCGCGCTCTCCTTGCCTCTCGCCGGAGGCACCCGGCGTCTTGTCAGCGACGGAGAGAGGGTTCGAATCTTCAACGAGCACGCTCCCGGTTTCCCCCTTCGCCTGCCATTGACGGAGTCGTTGGCTGCGCTCCTGGGTTACTACTGCGCCGAAGGGTACGTCTGGCAGGACACAAAACGCCGCATCAACGGCGCTACGCTGACGTTCTCCTTTGGCAGGAAAGAGGTGGACTCCGCGTACAGGGTCCAGAGCCTCTTGCGGGAAATCTTTGGGGTCACAGCAATTGTTGAGAATCGAACGACAACCTGCGCGGTCGTCTGCCATAAGGCTTCCGTAGGGCACCTGTTCAAGGCCCTGTGTGGCCCCCGTGCGAAGGACAAGCGCGTGGCGCGGCCTCTATTCCAGGCGCCTCGGGCAGTCGTCGAAGCCTTCTTGCGAGCCTATGTTGAAGGCGCCGGCGCCCAATCCGGGCGCGGTTTCGTTCAGACTGCCTCCGTCTCCAAAGAGTTAGCTCTTGGCATCGCATGGCTCGCCCTCAAGCTCGGCTATGTGCCCTCGCTCGCCGGCTACAAACCGGTCAGGAGTCCCATCGAAGGACGACCGGTCGAGCGGGCACCGCAGGTTTTCCATGTGCGCTGGCACGAGAAGTCCCGGCGCCGGCACTGGGAAGATGAGGACTACTATTACGTCCCGATTCGCGCCGTTGAGGCAGGGCACCACCAGGGCTACGTCTTCAATCTCGAAGTTGATGAGGACCACTCGTACCTTGCAGGCTTCATCGCCGCATCCAACTGCCAGAACTACATCACCTCGCAGGCGCTGCGGGATCCCGTCGCCGGCGCGGCGCCGGAGGATGTCACACCCGATCTGCTGGTGGACCTCGGACTGCGCTCCGGCGTCCGGCTGGTCGGCAGTTCGTATAACGAACCGCTGATCACCGCCGAATGGGCCGTCGACGTCTTCAAGAAGGCCCGGGCCGCGGGGCTGCGCACGTGCTTCATCAGCAACGGGAACGCCACACCTGAAGCCCTGGAATTCCTGCGCCCCTGGTGCGATGCTTACAAGATCGACCTCAAGTCCATGAGCCAGAAGAACTACCGCTACCTGGGCGGGGTGCTGGAGCGGGTCCTGGACACGATCAAGATGGTCCACGCAATGGGCTTCTGGATGGAGATCGTCACGCTGGTCATCCCCGGATGGAACGACTCCGACAAGGAACTCCGCCAGGCCGCGGAGTTCATCGCCTCGATCTCGCCGGACATCCCCTGGCACGTAACGGCGTTCCACCCAGACTACAAGATGACCGAGTACGACTACACGCAGGCCGGCACGCTGTTGCGCGCGGCGCGTCTCGGCGAGGCGGCGGGCCTGCGGTTTGTCTACGCGGGCAATCTGCCCGGACGGGTCGGTCCCTACGAGCACACCTTCTGTCCGCGCTGCCGGGCCCTGCTGGTGGAGCGGGTCGGCTATCACATCCGCCAGAACCGCCTGGCCGCCACCGGCGGCCGGTGTCCCGACTGCGGGGCCGCCATCCCGGGGATCTGGTCCTGAGCTCATGCCCGACGCGGAGCGTCTGACGAAAGCCGTCGGTCTCTGGCGGAAGGCCTACGCCCTCCAGATGGAAGGGAAGCTGGAGGAGGCGGTGACGTACTACAAGGCCAGCATCGAGGTCCTGCCGACCGCCGAGGCGCACACATTCCTTGGATGGACGTACAGCTTCATGGACAGGCTGGACGAGGCGATCGAGGAATGCAAGAAGGCGATCGCCGTCGACCCGGAGTTCGGTAATCCCTGGAACGACATCGGTGCGTACCTGCTGCAGCTGGGTGAGCCCGAGCAGGCCATTCCGTATCTCCAGAGGGCGCTGCAGACCAGGCGTTACGACTCCTACCACTTCGCCCACATGAACCTTGGTCGGGCCTACCTGCTGCTCGGACGCTTCGAGGACGCCAGGGGAGCGTTCAGGCAGGCCCTGGAGGTCGAGCCCGACTACGAACCTGCGAAAGAGGCGCTGTCCAGGCTCATCGCGCAGTTCAACTGAGAGTTCGCATAAACGCCGCCGGGGTTCTGCCGGTCCAAGGAGTGGACGGCAGACGGAGAGGTGCACCATGGTGAGGATGCTGGCGGCGGGACTGGTGGTCTTCGCGCTCGCGTTAGCCTACCGGGATACGACCGCTGCGGGCGCGGGCCAGGGCCTCTCTCCGGGGAGCCATGCAGGCTCGCTCGTCGTCGGCGGGCTTGAGCGAACGTATCGGCTGTATGTCCCTTCAACTCACGAGAAGACCAGGCCTCTACCGCTCTTCATCGCCCTGCACGGCGGCGGCGGGACCGGTGAGAACATGGAGCGGCTCACCGCCGGTGGCCTCAACCGCCTGGCGGCCAGGGACGGATTCATCGTGGTCTACCCGGACGGCATCGACCGGCACTGGAACGACGGGAGAGGGGTCCCGGAGTACCGCGCCCACAGGGACAACATCGACGACGTCGGCTTCATCTCAGCCCTCATCGACCATCTCTCCCTGACGCCGGGGATCGACCGCAGCCGCGTCTACGCGGCCGGCATCTCGAACGGGGGCCTGTTCGCGCAGCGCCTGGCCCGCGAGCTCTCGACCAGGATCGCGGCGATCGGTGTCGTGGCGGTCTCGATGTCAGAACAGATTGCGCGGATGCGCCCGCCCGCGCGGCCGATCTCGGTCTTGCTCATGCCGGGGACCGAGGACCCCCTGGTGCCGTGGGGAGGCGGCGACATCGGGTTTCGCGGCGGCCGTAGCGTCGGCAAGGTGCTCTCGGTGGCGGAGACGGTCGCCGCCTGGGCCGCTATCAACCGCTGCCCACAGGGACCGAACGTCACCTACGAACCTGACAGAGATCCCAACGACGGCACCCGGGTGAGACGGGAAGCGTACGGGCCATGCGCCGAAGGCACGGAGGTCGTGCTCTTTGCCGTCGAAGGCGGCGGGCACACCTGGCCCGGCGGCTGGCAGTATCTCCCGGAGCGGGTGATCGGGCGCACGAGCCGGGACATCGACGCCAACCAGGTCCTCTGGGGTTTCCTCAGGAAGCACGCGATCCGACCGTAACGATCGCCGCGGCCCGCCGGCGCGCGCTATGGTAGCCCATTCTGCCGGCAGATCTCGGCGTAGAGCGCCGCGCTGGGCCGTGCCGTTCGCACCTGCGTGGCGGGATCGAGCGCGTACAGGCCGAAACGGAGGTTCCACCCCTCCGCCCACTCGAAGTTGTCGACCAGCGACCAGTGATAGTAGCCAAGGACGGGACAGCCTTCCTGAACCGCCTGCCCGATGCGCCTGAGGTGATCGACGATGAAGCGCGGCCGCAGGTCGTCGTCGGCGTCGGGCAGGCCGTTCTCCGTGACGTACATCGGGAGTCCGTAGCGGCGCGCCTGGCGGAGCGCAAGCAGCAGCCCGTCGGGATAAACCTCGCTGTAGTCGGCGTCGCTCATCTCCGAGTCGAACGGCGTCTCGGGGCGGGCGAACAGCGTTCGCGGGCGGCGCAGGTCGAACGCGAGCAGCGTGCGCGTGTAGTAGTTCACGCCGAGGAAGTCCAGCGTGCCGACGGCCTCAGGGATGCGCACGCGGATGCCCGCGGGTCCCACCAGCCATCCCGTCCGGAGCGCGTCCAGGTACATCCAGTTCACGAGGCGGTCCATCCGCGCGGCCAGCCACCGATCCAGCGGTGAGTCGGCCCGGACCGGCTGCACCGGGCGCAGGTAGGCCGCCACTCCGACCCGGGCCTCAGGCTGGGCCTGGTGCACGGCCCGGTAGGCGGCCGCGTGGGCCCTCACCGAATGCACCAGCGCCCTGATGAATGCCGCCAGACTGGTCCGGCCGGGGGCCAATTGTCCAAGTAGGTAGGCGCCGATCAGGTGCCCGACCGGCTCGTTGATGGTGATCCAGAAGTCCACCAGGACCGCCGCGGCCCGGACGAACCGGCCGGCAAACGCCGCCAACGCCGGCACGATGCCCTTCCAGGTCCACCCGCCCCGCTCGGCGACCCACCGGGGGAGCGTGAAATGGTTGAGCGTGACCAGGGGCTCGATGCCGCGCGCGCGCAGCCCGCGGAACATCTCCAGGTAGCGCTCTTCGGCCGCCTGATCCCACTGTCCCGGGCGCGGCTCCAGGCGGCTCCACTCCACCGACAGCCGGGCGGCATTCTGGTGGAGGGCGACCATCAGATCAAAGTCGCGCTCGGCAGACCGCCACCAGTCGCAGGCCAGGCCTGACCGGTCGCCGCCGCGAATACGCCCGGGCTGCTGCTCCCAGAGCCACCAGTCGCTGGCGGTGTTGTCCCCTTCCACCTGATAGGCGCTGGTCGCGGTGCCCCACCGGAATCCGTCCGGGAATCCAATGCCCACAGGTGCGCCTCCGGACCGTGTGGAATTGGCTCTACCGTCGCTTCAGGCCCGGCCGCGCTGCTTCCTCCCGGGGGTGCCGATGACCGGCGAGCGCAGGATGAGCACGCGTGAGCTCCTCGATATCAGCCTGAACTGGTTCGGGCTCAACTTCCACTGGGGGGCGCTGCTGGCGGTCGTCATTCCGTCGGAGATCCTGCGGTTCGTCTCCGAGGCGGAGAAGGGCACCCGGCTGGCCCAGGTCCTGGCGGGCGGAGCGGCCATTGCGATGGTGGTGATGCCGCTGTCCGGCGCGCTGTCCGATCGCAGCCAGCTGGCCATGGGACGGCGACGGCCCTTCATGATCGCCGGCGGGATCCTGAACGTCGCAGCGCTCCTGCTGCTCGCCAGAGCCCCAGTCCTCGCCGCCTTCGTCCTCTCGTACTACCTCGTGCAATTCTCCAACAACTTCGGCGGTTCGGCTTACAGCGGCCTGATCCCTGATTTTGTCCCTCCCGAGCAGCGAGGCCAGGCCTCAGGCTGGATGGGCCTGATGTTCGGGCTGGGCACCGTGACCGCGATGGTCAGCGCAGGTCTGCTCATGCGGGACCACCGGTCCGTCGTCTACGGGCTGATCATCGGCGTCCTGCTCGCCACCCTGGTGTTCACCGTGTGGCGGGTCCACGAGGCCCGGCCCACTCCTGTCG
>JACQHU010000178.1 GCA_016198805.1 Armatimonadota bacterium | reverse complement strand
GGATCGACCTGCGAGCTGACCGCCAGGCCCTCCAGCGACTGCGGGAGGCGGCGGAGCGGGCCAAGGTAGAGCTCTCCACGGTCGTCCAGACGCCGATCAACCTGCCGTTCATCACCGCCGATGCCACCGGACCCAAGCACCTGGACATGGTGCTCACCCGCGCCAGGTTCGAGGAACTGACCGCGGACCTGGTCGAGCGCTGCATCGGGCCGTTCCGGCAGGCGCTCGCGGACGCTAGGATGACCGACAAGGACCTGGACGAGGTCATTCTGGTGGGCGGCGCGACCCGCATGCCGATGATCCAGGAACTGGTGCGCCGGCTGACCGGCAAGGAGCCCAACCGGGAGGTGCACCCCGACGAGGTGGTGGCGGTCGGTGCGGCGATCCAGGCCGGCGTGCTGGCGGGGACCGTGCGGGAGGTCGTGCTCCTGGACGTCACGCCGCTGACGCTGGGCGTGGAGACCCTGGGCGGAGTGCTGACCCCCATGGTGCCGCGCAACACGACCATCCCCACGCGGAAGACCGAGACCTACACCACGGCGGCCGACGGGCAGACGCAGGTGGAGATCCACGTCCTGCAGGGTGAGCGGCCGATGGCGCGTGACAACCGCACCCTGGGCCGGTTCATCCTGGACGGGATCCCGCCGGCGCCGCGGGGCGTGCCGAAGGTCGAGGTGACCTTCGATATCGATGCCAACGGCATCCTCGCCGTGACGGCCAAAGACCAGGCCACCAACCGGGAGCAGTCGATCAAGATCACCGGGTCGAGCACGCTCTCCAAGGCCGAGGTCGAAAAGATGGTCAAGCAGGCCGAGCAGTACGCGGCGGACGACCGGCAGAAGCGTGAAGCCGCGGAGACGCGCAACCGGGGCGACTCGGCCGCGTACCAGGTCGAAAAGCTGTTGAAGGACTACGGCGACAAGGTCTCGGCGACGGAGCGCGCCAAAGTGGAAGAGGCGCTGAAGGACCTCCGCGAAGCCCTGAAGGGTGACGATCTCGAGCGCATCTCGAAGGCGACCGATGCCCTGCAGCAGGCCTCGTACAAGTTGAGCGAGGCGATGTACAAGGCGACCGCCGGGGCGCCGGCCGGAGCCGGCACCGGACCCGGCGCCGGGACGGGGGACCCGGCGCCGAAGTCCGGCGAGGACGTCATCGACGCCGAGTACAAGCCGAGCCAGTAGGCCAGGACCATGGATC
>JACQHU010000180.1 GCA_016198805.1 Armatimonadota bacterium | reverse complement strand
GACCTCTACTACCTGCTCGGCTACACCCCGCATCCCGATGAGCGCCCCTGCTACCTGTTCCTGACCCCCTCCGACGCGGTCTTTCTCGTCCCCGAACTCAACGCGGGGCAGGCGCGCGGACGCGTGGACCTGCCGTTCCTGGTCTACACCGACGCTGAGGGACCATCCGCCGTGCTCCGCCGCGCACACGACCGCCTGGGGGCCGCCGGCCGGATCAGTGTCGGCGACACGATGCGGGCCGACTTCCTGCTGCTGCTGCAGGAACGATGGCGGAAGAGCGGCTTTGTCCCGGGCGCCGAGGTCATGGCCCCGGTCCGCATGATCAAGACCCCCGATGAGATCGAGGCGATGCGGCGCTCGGCCGCTACCGCCGACGTCGCCGTCGACGCCGCGTTTGCTGCCTGCAAACCCGAGATCACGGAACTGGCCGTCACGCGGGCCATCCACGAGGCGTTCGGGGCCCAGGGCGTTCCCGAGGTCAGCTTTGCCACCGTGGGAAGCGGGTCGAACTCAGCCTATCCGCACCACTCGTCCAGCGACCGTCAACTACGCGCGGGAGAACCGGTCCTGGTCGACCTGGGCGGCCGCCTCGGCGGGTACTCCTCGGATATCACGCGCATGGCCTACCTGGGCGAGCCCTCGGCGCGCTACAGGGACATCCACACCATTGTGGAGCACGCCGTGCGGGCCGGCATGGACGCCGTCAAACCCGGCGCGCCGCTGGCGGCGGTGGACCGGGCGGCTCGCGCCGTCATCGAGACCGCTGGATACGGGAGGTCCTTCACCCACCGCACCGGCCACGGTATCGGCATCACGGGCCACGAGCCGCCGTCGGTCACCCATCTGAACGAGATGCCGATCCAGGAGGGCATGGTGTTCAGCGTCGAGCCCGGCATCTACCTTGAAGGAGAATTCGGCGTGCGCCTCGAGGAGATCGTCGTCGTGACGGCCAAAGGCGCCGAGCGCCTGAGCCGGTTACCCCGGGAGGTGCGGGCGCTCTGACGCGAGAGGTGAGGACGCTCTGACGCAGCCGCCGCCTCACCCCGCATGGCATCGGAGCCGGGTGGCCGCCGTGCTGATCCTCGCGGTGGCCGTCCCGGGCGCGACGGTGCTCTGCCCGCCCCTGGACCGTTTCAGTGCGGAGCGGGCGGCGATGCGCTACGTCGCGGCGTTGACGGCGAACTGGGACCGCCGGCCCCCTTCCGACTTCGCGCAGGTGGCGACCCGCAGGCACGCGACCGGGCTGGACCATCCCGGAACGCCGGCCCGGGCGATCTTCTCTCCGTATCTGCAGCAGGCGCGCTTCGACCGGATCGAGACGGGCTGCCGCCGGGCATCGGTCGAGATGACCGTGTGGACCGGCTTCAACCCCAGGTTCATCGTCCCGCGGGAAGTGACGCTGGAGCTGGCGCTGGAGAACGGTCAGCTCAAGGTCGATCAGGTCATCGGTCGATGAGTGAGCCCATCGGATGTCCAAG
>JACQHU010000173.1 GCA_016198805.1 Armatimonadota bacterium | reverse complement strand
CTGCCGGGGAGCTGGCGGAGCGGTGGGAGATCTCCGAGGACAGCCTGACCTGGACCTTCCACCTCCGCCGCAACGTGAAGTGGCACGACGGCCGGCCCTTCACCGCCGACGATGTGGTGTTCACCGCGCAGGCCGCCCTGGACGATCGCAACAAGTCCCGCATGCGCCCGTACTACCGCATCGGCGGCCGGCCCGTGCGGGTAGAAAAGGCCGACGCCTCCACGGTTCGGTTCGTCTTGCCGGAGCCGACTGCCGACTTTCTCTACAACATGTCCCAGTGGAATCTGATGCTGCCCAGGCATCTGCTGGAGGGGAAAGACCTGGCCACGGTCGAGTTCAACGTCAAGCCGGTGGGCACCGGGCCGTTCAGGTTCGTCGAACTGCAGGACCAGCAGTTCATCCGCATGGCGGCCAATCCTGACTATCATCTGGGCAGGCCGAAGCTGGACGTCTGGATTGAACGGGCGTTCGAGGATGAGGATGCGGCTCTGGCGGCGTTCGCGAAGGGCGATGTGGACCTCGTCGCCGTGGACACCTCGGGGGGGTTGCAGAAGGCCCGCCGCTTCTCAAATGCCAGGATTTACGCGTATACCGCCGCGTGGATCTTCTCCTTCAACATGAACCTCAAAGCCGGCTTCTTCGGCGACATCCGGGTCCGCCAGGCGCTCGCGCACGCGTTCGATCACGAGCAGCTGGTGAAATCCGTCGCCGGCGACGCTCCCGTCGCCTGGTCACTGATCGGACCGCCGTCGAGCTGGGCGTACGACCCGAACGTGCCGAAATATCGCAAAGACACGGCCAGGGCGCGGGCGCTGCTGAGCGCGGCCGGCTTCAAGCCGGGACCGGATGGCATCCTGAGGAAGGACGGCAAACCGTTCCGGTTCACCGTCCTGATCCAGTCCGATGCCACCGACTCGAACCCCGACGCGGTCGCCGCCGCCCTGCGCCAGGCGTTCCGCGACCTGGGCGTGGCCATGGAGGTCGAGCGTCTCGAGAAGCGGGAACTCGGACGGCGGCTGTTCCGAGAACCTGAGTACGAGGCCTACCTCTGGTGGAACGGCTACCCCTTCGACCCGGATCCCCGCTTCTACTGGCATTCCGCCTCGGCGATCAATAACTACGCCCATCCGGCTCTGGACAAGCTCATCGAACAGGCCGCGTCCGCCTCCAGGCCTGAAGTCCGAAAGCGGCTCCTGGACACCATTGCGGAGAAAATCGCGAAAGACGCCGCGTTCATTCCCCTCTACTATCTCAACCGCTACGTGGTCACCAGGTCGGCGCTGAAGTTTCCGCAGCCATCGGCGGCCGACTTTAGCAACTCGGGCGTCCTCTACGACGTGCACACGATCCAGAAGACGCGTTAGCCAGGGCCGGCCGAGAGCGAAGGAGGGAGCCCACATGATGGGCTGCAGGAAGACGGCATCGGCACTGCGGCCTGTCGCGGTCGCCGGGGCGATCATCGCAGCGCTTCTGCTGAATCCCCACGTCGCTGTCGCCGACATCCGGGTCACCATTGACGCGTGCAAGTCTGTCCGGCGCCTGGCCACGCCCGCGGGCACGGATCTCCTGACCACCCAGTGCGGGCGGAGGTTCTCGCCGAGAGATCCGTACATCGCCATTGTGACCAGGATCAAAGACGTGACGCAGCCACAGGGGATCGAGGCCATCGTGCAGATTCTTGACCCCAGCCAGGCGGTCGTGGAAGGGTACCGATTGGGACTTACCGCGGAACCCGACAGCGGCGGCGAGATCTGGGACGTGGCGATCCTGCCCATCGCGGCCAGTGCCAGGGACCTCGCCCTCCAGTTGACCGACTTCCGGGCGGACATCGTCCAGGTGCAGAGCGGACGGCCGCTACGGGAGCGGTTGGGGACCTGGACCGTCCGGGTGACCGTCAACCGCCAGCTGTACCCCTTCACGTTCACGCTGGAGGGCAACTAGCCCCGTTCCCGGACGCCGAGGGGTGTAGCCGTGGCCGTTGCATCACCTGGACAGCCCATGGCGCCCACCGGACCGTTGCCCGGCCAGGCGGTCGCGGCACCGGGGCGCGATCCGGAATGGTGGCTCCGGCCCCTCAAGTGGGTGGGCCTGATCGTCTGGCTGGCCATTCCTGTGTTCACCTACTTTCATATCCACCGGCCCTGGCCGGCGCACGTCATCTGGTCGGTGATCATCGCCGGGCTGCCGCTGTTCATCGTACTCGTCGGGTACCATCGCTGGCGGCGCATCTGCCCTCTGGCCTTCTTCAGCCAGATTCCGGTCTACCTCCGACGGCCCGGCACCCGGCGGGCCTCGCCCTGGCTGGAGGAGCACTACTACTACTTCTTGTTCTCCTTCTTCGCCTTGGGACTGTGGCTGCGCCTGACGATCATCAACGGCGTCGGGGAGGCACTGGCCGTTTTCTTTGTCCTGATCTCGGCCCTGGCGCTGATCTGCGGCGCGCTCTTTACGGGCAAGACCTGGTGCAACTACATTTGTCCGATCTCGCTCATCGAGAAGATCAACACCGAACCGCACGGGCTGCGGGAGACGCCCAACTCCCAGTGCGTCAAGTGCACCGCCTGTAAGAAATCCTGCCCGGACATCAACGAGGAGAACGGTTACTGGAAGGAGATCCACCTCCGGTCGAAGCGGTTCGCCTATTTCGCCTTCCCCGGCCTCGTCTTTGCGTTCTTCCTGTACTTCTATCTGCAGGCCGGCACCTGGGATTACTACTTCCTCGGCGGCTGGGCGGACCAGCCCCGACTGATTTATCGGGCATTCATCCCGGATGATCACCCCATGTCGTTCGGGTTCTTTTTCCTCCCGGAGACGCCCCGCTGGCTGGCCGCGCTGCTGACCCTGGCCGCGGGGGCGCTGGCGAGCTTCCTGCTGCTGTCCAAGCTCGAACCGTCCGTCGGACGGTGGCTCCGGCGTCAGCAACCCGAAGCCGATGAGGCGCAGGTGCGGCACCTGATGTTCACCATGGCCGCCTTTGTCGCCTTCATCAATTTCTACGCCTTTGCCGGCCAGCCGCTCCTGCGGCTGGACCCGCAGGGGGCCCCGTGGTTGCGTACGCTGGGCCTGGACCCGCGGGCCGTCCCCTGGCTGGGCATGCTGCCCGGGATCCTGGCCTCGGTGGTCGGGACCCTGTTCCTGGCGCGTCGCTTCGGCCGGACCCAGAAGACCTTCGCCGAGGAGACGGTCGCCCAGAACATCATCAAACGCTGGGAATGGCAGGATATGCGGCCGCCCAGGGATTTGCGCGAAGCCCTCCTGATTCATACCGCCCGATCCTCAGAGAGGAAAACGGGGTACGCCCAGGTCCTGGAGGTCTACAAAGAAGCCGTGCGGGTCACGCTGGCCGCCGGGTTCGTCACCCGCGAGGAGGTCCAGCGCCTGGAGTCGCTGCGCAACCAATTGCAGATCAAGAAGGCGGACCACGAGAAAATCATGGCCACCCTGGCCGAGGAAGAGCGGGCCCTGCTCGACCCCGCCACGCGGCCGTCGGCGGAAAAGGTCCTGCAACTCGAGACCTACCGGCGCGCCCTGGAGCAGCACCTCAAGCTGGTGCTGGCCGCCGACGGGGCGGTCGACCCCCGATTCATCCAGCAGTTGCAGCGGGAGTTTAACGTCACGGACGGAGAGCATGCTGCCCAGCTCGATGCCCTCCTGGGCGGCACCCAGGGCATGGCGATGCGCGTCGCCGAGGAACTGCGCGAGGTCGTGCGCGCCGGGCTGATGATCACGGCCCTGGAGGCGGAGCCGTCGCCTGTCCACGACTTCCTGGTGCACCTGCTGCAACGCAAGCGCGCACGGGCCGGGGACCGGCTGGTGCGCATCCTGCAGTTTGATTCCGAGAGCGACGGCGCCCGGATGGTGCGGGACTGGCTCGGCGGCAACGACCCCACGGTCCAGGAGGCGGTCTTCCAGGCGCTGCGGGCGAAGGTCACCCCGGCGCTCGGCGAGCGGCTGCTCAGCGTCCGGCAGGAGGCCGTGGCCGAGGATGCCGCGCTGCGGCTTGTCGAGAAGCTCCGGGTCCACACCGAGAGTACCGACCCATACGTGCGCGCGAGCGCGCTATACGCGCTGGCCGAGCGCGGGGAGGTGGATCTGGACCTCCTCCACCGGCTGACCCGAGACGAGCATGAACTGGTGCGGGAGACGCTCCAGGGCCTCATGGAGCGCATGCGGACCAGGCCGGACACACGGCGTGACCGCCCGCCGCTGACGCGGCTGGAGAAGATGATCGCCCTGCGGTCCGTGCCGTGGTTCGCTTCACTGGAACCGGAGAGCCTGGCCGAACTGGCTCGCTCCAGCGACGAGGTGACCTACGCCCCCGGCGACGTCCTGGCCCGAGAGGGTGAACCCGGCGACGAAGCCTTCATCGTCCTCGACGGTGAAGTGCTGGTATCTCACAAGGTGAGCGCGGACGAGGAAAAAGTGATCGACACGAACCGTCCCGGTGCGGTCATCGGTGAGCTCGCGGTCCTGGATCCGGCGCCGCGCTCTGCCACCCTGCGCGCCGCCGCGGAGGGTGCACGGGTCCTGCGCATCGATGGGGCCGCGTTTCGGGAAGCGCTCCATGCGGATCCGGCCGTGGCCAACGGGGTGATCCGGACGCTGGCGCAGCGGATGCGCGGGTTGATCCGGCAGGTCGGCGGCTAATCTCGCTCCCGGTTCAGGTGCCCCGGACCGCCTCGGTCACCTGGCCTCGCTCCGGCGCCGTCATGTCCCGCTTGCCGGGGGGGCGAGCGTCAGCCAGACCGTGGTGATCCCGCCTTCGCTGGAGGCCCCCACATCGCCGCCGTGCACCCGGGCGACCTCCTTCACGATGGCCAGACCGATGCCGGCTCCTCCTGAGGATCGGGAGCGCGACTTATCCCCGCGGTAGAAGCGCTCGAAGATATACGGAAGGTCTTCCGGCGCGATCCCTTCGCCGGTGTTGGTCACGCCGATGCGCACCGACTCGCCGGTCTCGGTGACGCGCACCGTCACCTCGCCCCCGGTCGGCGTAAACTTCAGGGCGTTGTCGATCAGGTTGTGCAGGGCCTGGGAGACCAGATCGGCATCGGCGTGCAGGTTGCCGTTCACCGACACCTGGGTGTGCACGACGAGCCCCTTGGCCTGAAATTCCCCCCGGCGCAGGTCGAGCAGCCGCTGCATCAGCGCCCCGATATCGACAGGCGCGGCCTGGACCCGCGGCAGATGGGCATCGAACACGGACAGCTCGTGGAGGGCATCCACCAGGCGGACGAGCCGCATGACTTCCTCATGCAGGAAGCCGATGGCCTCCGACGTCGCGGGCGTCACCCCGTCGTGAATCGCCTCCAGGTACCCCCGGAGGTTGGCCAGAGGCGTCCGCAGCTCATGGGCCACGTTCGCCACGAGATCCTTTCGCAGGCGCTCCAGGGTCTGCAGCGCCGCCGCCATGCGGTTCAACGACTCAGCCAGCGAGCCCACCTCGTCCGCGGACGAGATGCGCGGCGCCCGTGCCGCGTAATCGCCTGCGGCGATGCGTTCCGCCATCTGCATCATGCCGCGCACCGGCCGCACGACCTGGCGGAAGAGCACCAGGCTCAGCAGGAGGCCGATACCGCCCGCGACCAGGCTGACCTTCACCAGCGACCGCGCCAGGCTCTCGGTAAACAGACTGCGCATGAAATCGAGCCGGAGCCGGTATTCCTGCATGATGCTCGTGAACGTGACGTCTGAGAGCTGGCGGATGGTGATGGCTGCCACAAATACCGCAACGCCCACGACGAGGAGGTTGATGCCAAGAAGCTTCCACAGCAGGCTGCGGCGCATGGGTCGGTCTCAGATCAGCTTGTAGCCGACGCCGCGCACGGTGACAATGTACCGCGGACTCGCGGGATCGTCACCGAGTTTCTCGCGCAGCTTGCCAACGTGGACGTCGATGGTCCGGTCGACCACGTCCACGTCGTCGAACGGATAGATGCGGTTCAGCAGTTGCTCGCGGGAGAATGCCCGCTCCGGAGATTCCATGAAGGCCTGCAGCAGTTTGAACTCGATGGGGGTCAACCGGACTTCGTTGCCGTCGACGGTGACCCGGTGGCCGTCTACATCCATCTCCAGATCGCCGTGGCGGAAGATTTTCTTCCGCTCTTCCCTCGTGGCGCGGCGCAGGATGGCTTTCACACGGGCCACGACCTCGCGCGGGCTGAAGGGTTTGGTCACGTAGTCGTCGGCCCCCAGCGACAGCCCCAGCAACTTGTCCACCTCGTCGACCCGGGCGGTCAGCATGAGGATGGGCACGTCGGAGGAGGCGCGCAGCCGCCGACACACCTCCAGCCCGTCCAGGTGCGGCAGCATCAGGTCGAGGATCACCAGGTTGGGACGGGCGCGCGCCGCCGCGTCCAGCGCGGCCTCGCCATCGCGGGCGGCGACCACGCTATAGCCTTCCCGCTCGAGGTACAGGCGGAGCAGCTTCTCGATTTTGCCGTCGTCTTCGACGACCAGGACGGTCTGCGTCATCGCTCCCCCCGGTGCGAGGACCGCGTACCCCTAACGCCCTACCACCATCTTGATCGCGGACACGAGTTCCTTCCCCGACGGGACCGAAACCAGACTGGACCAGAGTCCCGTTCCTTGCGATCGCGGCCCACCAGGGCTGATAGGTGAAGCCGTAGGTCTTGGCGATCTGTCCGTCGCCGTCGTAACCGTTGGGAAACGTGAGCCTGTGCCGCAGCCACCAGCATCGCGAGCGCTGCTGCGCGCAGGATGGTCATGGATCCCCCCTCAGGCGTTGCTTCGAGGTCCCGCGGCCGCCTCCTGCGGTACCGGATCGCCCCATGACCCCCGGCGTGCCGCGCGACCGTCTGCCGCGAAAGTATGGCAACGGTCCGTAAAGAACGTGCAAAGGCCGGTGGGTTCTCCGGTCCGGGCCGAGCGCGTGGAGGAACAGCCGCCCGAGGGGTCCAAGCGAATACCAGCCGTCAACGCAGAGTGGGCACTCGGAGGTGGGCTTTGAGCGATATGCAGCGGTACATCCTGGAGGAGTGGGAGGAGGACTACCAGGCAGGGCGGCTCGCCCGCCGCGAGTTCCTGCGGCGGGTGACTCTGATGGCGGGCGTGAGTCTCGCCGGCCCACTCCTGGAGAGTCTGGGCATCCGGGCATTGCAGTCCGAAATCGTCGAAGCCGCGTCGGGGGTGGCCCTGACCGCTGCCGGGGCGACAGGCGCGACCGTCCCGCCCGACGATCCGGCGCGGGAAGCACGGATGATCACATTTCCCATGGGCTCGACCCAGGTCATCGCCTACGTTGCTCAGCCCAAGGGGACGGGGCCGTTCCCCGGCGTGCTCGTCATCCACGAGAACCGCGGTTTGCTCGAACACTTCAAGGACGTCGCGACGATGAACGCCGCGGTGCGCCACCTCCAGGGCCTGCCCGCCGTCAGGCGCGATCGGGTCGGGGCGATGGGGTTCTGCTTCGGCGGCGGCATGACCTGGCGGCTGGCCACGGCCAACCCCGACCTGCGGGCGGCCGTGCCCTTTTACGGCCCCAACCCGCCGCTCGCCGATATCCCCAGGATCAAAGCCGCGGTGCTGGCCATCTACGGCGCGCTCGATACCCGCATTAACGCCGGCATCCCGGCGATCCGCGGCGCCCTGCAGAACGCGCGCATCGTGCACGAGATCGTGATCTATCCCGACGCCGACCACGCCTTCTTCAACGACACCGGGGCGCGCTACAAGCCGGAGGCCGCCAGAGACGCCTGGGCGAAGACGCTGGCCTGGTTCGAGAAATATCTCAAGGGCGCGTAGGGGGACCGGTGCTCGACGTCGTGACGTTCGGGGAAGCCATGATCCGGCTGACTGCCCCGCCCGGCGAGGCGCTGGAGTCGGCTCCGCACTTCAGCGTGCACGTGGGCGGCGCCGAGGCGAACGTGGCGGTGACGCTGGCGCGCCTGGGGTTTCGCGCGGGATGGGTCTCCAAACTCGTGCCTGACCCGCTGGGCCGCCGGGTGGCAGGAGAACTCCGCCGGCACGGCGTGGACGTCTCGGCCGTCGTCTGGGCCTCCCAGGGACGCACCGGCCTCTACTTCGTCGAGCACGCCCCGCCGCCCAGGGGGATGACCATCTCGTACGACCGCGCCGGCTCCGCGTGCAGCACCACCACGCCCGACGACATCGACTGGGCCTACGTCCGAGGGGCGCAGTGGGTCCATCTCACGGGCATCACGCCGGCGCTGTCCGACCCTTGCGCCCGGACCGTCGCCCGGATGATCGCGGAGGCTCGGGACGCGGGCCGGCGCGTCGCGTTCGACGTCAACCATCGCCGCAAACTCTGGACCGCCGACCGCGCTCGGGCCACGCTGGAACCGTTGATTGAAGGGGTGAACCTGCTGATCATCACGCAGGACGATGCCCGGGAGGTCTTCGCGCTGAATGGGGAGGCGCCGGATCTGGCCGCAGCCATCGTCCGCCGCTGGAGGACGGATGCTGCCGTGGTGACGGCCGGCGCGGCGGGCGCCTATCTCGCGCGCGGCAGCGATGTGCACCACGAGCCTGCCGTCGCCGCGGGCGAAATCGACCGCATCGGACGCGGCGACGCCTTCGCCGCAGGCCTACTGTGGGGCGCCCTCGAAGGCGATCTCCTCGCCGGGATGCGCTACGGCGCGGCCCTGGCGGCGCTGGCGCAGACGTACTGGGGCGACGTCTCCTGGAGTACAAAAGAGGATGTGCTGGCGGTGCTGGACGGCGGCCGCCGGCGCCCCGCCCGGTGATGAGCACACGCCGCTTGCAGGCCGGCCCATCGCGTTCCTGAGGTCATGAGGATGATCACCGTTCGAGGACGTGTCCCACTACGCGCGGGCGTACGACCTGCTCTACATCCCCGGCGTTCTCACCGCCACTGAGATCGGCCAGGCCCTCCGGCGGAGCCACGTCATCCTCAAGCTCTTTCCAGCGGGGCTGATGGGTCCGGCGTACCTCCGCGCGGTGCAGGCCCCGTACCCACAAGCCCGGTTCTTCGCCGTCGGGAACATCGGCACGGACGACGTCGTCATCTACCTGCGCGCCGGCGCGGCGGGCGTGGCGATGGGCTCGCAGCTTGTGGGCCGCGGCGACGACCCCACGTTCATCGCGGCCAGGGCGCACGCGGTCGCGGCGAGTATCCGGTAGCTGTCACGCGCCTGAGGCGTCAGCGGTCCCCCATCCACTCTTCAGCGCGCGGGAGCCGCGGGCGAAGCGGCCCCTCGCCCCGCGCCCGGCCGGCGGGTCGCAGACGAATCAGCACCTCCACTTCGCGGCGGAGGTAGAGCCGCTGCCGCCGGATGCCCTGCCGGTAGCTGCGCAGCAGCCCGCGGCTGACATAGGCGTACAGTGTCTGCGGCTTGATCCCGAGGATTTCGCAGGTTTCCACTGCCGTCAGGTACGCCTGCTCGTCGATCCAGATGACCATCACCCTCGCCCCTGAAGGATCCCGCGCCGGTTATCTGCGGGCCGCCAGCCTGACAAACGACCGCGGCTCGGGGCCGGTGTATTCGGCCCGCGGCCGGATGAGTCGGTTGTCCGCATACTGCTCCATGATATGGGCGCACCACCCCGGGATCCGGCTCACCGCGAACACCGACGTGCAGAGGTCGATGGGAATCCCCAGCGCGTGGTAGATCACCGCCGAGAAGAAGTCAACGTTGACCGGCAGGCTGGTCTCCGCGTGCATCACGCGGTAGGTGGCCTCGGCGGTCTCGGCCAGGTCGAGGACGCCTGCGCGCTCGGCCAGGCGGCGGCCGATCGCCCGCAGCCGCGCCGCCCGCGGATCGTCTACCTTGTAGACGCGGTGGCCGAACCCCGGAATGCGATGCTTCGGATCGGCCCGATCAGCCCTGGACATCCTGCTCAGAGCCTCCAGGCGCGAGCGGACATAGGGCTCGGCACGGTCGGGCGTCCCGATCTCCTGCAGCATCGCCAGCACGTCCTCGTTGGCCCCGCCGTGGCGCGGGCCTTTCAGCGTGCCCAGCGCCGCCACCACCGCGGAGTGCAGATCCGAGACGGTCGCGACCGCCACGCGGGCGGCAAACGTCGAAGCGTTCAATTCGTGTTCGGCGTGCAGCACCAGGACGTCGTCCATGGCCTCGATGCTCTCGGCATCGGGCTCCGCCCCGGACAGCATCCAGAGGAAGTTGGCGGCGTGCGACCTGGCGGGATCCGGGGCCACCACCGGCTTCCCCTCGCGGATGCGCCGCCAGGCCGCGACCAGCGTCGCCGTCTGCGCGGTCAGGCGCACGCTCTTCCGCAGGTTGGCCTCCGGTGAGTTGTCGTGGGCGTCGGGATCGTACATGGCATGGAGCGACACCGCCGTGCGCAGCGCCTCGAGCGGGTGGACGTGCCGCGGGTAGGTCCCCATGGCCGCCAGCACCGGCGGCGGAACCTCCCGCGCGGCGCTCAGGTCGCGCGTGAACTGCGCGAGGGCGTCGGCGCGCGGCAGATCGGCGAACCAGAGCAGATAGATGACCTCTTCAAAGGACGCGCTTTCCACCAGATCGCCGATGTCATAGCCGCGGTAGCGCAGTTGCCCGGCCTTTCCGTCCACGGTGCAGATGGCGCTGGTCGCCGCCACCACGTCCTCCAGACCTGCCTTGAACCCCACACTCATGGCGGATCTCCCCCTGCGCCTGAGCAAATTTCACTACATAAATATTGATTCGACTTCATGTTGATTGATTCCTCCGTGGGGGATGGACCGGATGGCCTATTACTCGTTGAAAGCCAGCACCCAGCCCGCCGGCATATCCACCAGGACACGGTACGGAGGATGCTCGGGGAGCCGGACCAGGTCGCCCGCCCGCAGGATGGCGAATGTCCGCCCCTCCTGCCAGGTGCGGGCAAGCGCGGCCTCGTCCTCGACGAGCGCCACCGGGGCCTCGATGAAGTACTCGGGGAAATTGAGCGGCTCCTTGAACACGACCACGCGGTCCCCTGACTGGTACAGGCGATGAACGGTCGCCGCCAGCGTACGCCACGGCCAGAGACGTTCCCAGTCCTGCATCACGCCCCACGCGGCGAGGCCGTACGCCAGGATGGCGCCCGCGGCGAGGGCTGCGACCGCGATCCTGTTCCGCCTCCAGAGCGCCAGAGCGCTGAAGACCGCCACCGACGCCGCCAGGGTCACGACAAACGGCCGGACGATCGGCAGATAGAGCTGGGCCTCCTGGGGGAACCTCGACGCCAGCCACCACATCCCGCCGCCGAGCACGGGGAGCCCTAAAAGCAGGGTGAGAGCCCCGGCCAGGCGCAGGCGGCCTGGCGCGTCCAGGGCACCTGCCAGGACCCGCGCTCCCAGCACCGCGAGAGGCGGGTAGACGGGGTGCAGGTAGCGGAACACTTTGTCTGTGGCGGAGGCCGAGAGTATCAGGAAGAACAGCACAGCCCACAGCGCGCACAGGCGGAGCGACGACGGACCTGCGCGCAGACTCCGCCAGCCCTCTCGCACGATCCCGGGCAGGAGCCCGGTCCAGGGCATCAGCCCCACCAGCAGCACGGGGATGTAGGCGAGGAGCGACTGCCACAGGGGCGGCAGCACGGATATCCTCGGGCTGAAGAAGCGCCCGATCCCCAGATTCCCGCTCAGGAAGAAGGTCTCGAGAAACGGCATCCCCTGCCGGAGATATCCGAGCACAAACCACGGGGCGGCGACCGCCAGGAACACGACGCCACCCAGCGCTACCTGCGTCCACCGCCATCGCCGGTTCGGGTCGCGGCTTCGCCACGCGAGCAGCACGTCGGCGCCGGCAACGATGCCAAACGCGGCCAGTCCGACGAGGCCCTTGGTGAGGACGGCCAAGGCCGCCCAGACGCCGGTCCACACCGCCGCGCCCGTCCGGCCATCGCGCCGGTACTGCACGTACTCGAAAAGGGCCAGCGTCAGGAACAGGGTGAGGGCGACGTCCTGCTGGGGGGTCAGGTTTTGATAGAAGACCTGGAACCCCGTAACCAGCAGCAGCGCGGCCAGCAGGGACTCTTCCCTGCCGGCTGATACCCGGGCGAGCCGGTACGTCACCGCGACCAGGATCACGCTCATCAGCAGTTGCCAGACCCGCAGCGCGGCGTCGCTACCGGGCGCCACGCGCAGCGAGGCGGCGATGAGCCAGATCGTGAGGGGGGGCTTGTCGACGACCCACCCCGGCCGGAAGGAGAAGGTCAGCCACTCGCCGGACTCCACGACGTTCTTGGCGATCTTCCCGTAGAGCGCGGCATCCCCGTCGATGTGCGGGAGCGGTGCCAGCGACAGCGTGAGCAGACACCCGACCACCACCAGGACGAGCCAGGCCCGCGACCAGCCTTCCGGACCGCCGTGGGGTCGACCGGGATCAGGGACCGCCGGGTGTGGAGCAGATATGCTCGGCACAGGCACGCCCAGGGGCAGGACCCCTGCCTCGCCTTGATATTATCTTTCCCTGGACGCGCTTGACAGAGGCG
>JACQHU010000172.1 GCA_016198805.1 Armatimonadota bacterium | reverse complement strand
TGCCACCAGGAAGGGGAGGACCACCGTCGGCACCGCCGTCCAGAAGAGGAAGGCGAACCGGGCATCCCGCCGGCGCCGCCATGACGCCCACAGGGCCCAGAGGAACGCGGGGAGCAGCACCACCACCAGCGCCAGATGCTGGGTCACCAGCCGTTCGATGGATCCGTGGCCCGGCGGCGCGCCGGTTTCGCTCCGTTCGTAGACAAGGAACCGGACGAACGCCCAGTCGTGCACCACGTTCCAATAGATCACCGGCAGGATAACCACCAGGGCAAGGACCACGGCCAGGTAGGGTTCTAGCCGCCGCAACCAGGCGGGGGCAACGATGAGGATGTAGAGCAGAATCCCGAGCCCGAGCGTCGCCATGTAGAGTTTGCTGAGCAACCCGATTCCCATGGCCAGTCCCGCAGTCCGCCAGCGCTCTGGCCGCCCGTGCAGCGCCTGCCAGACGAATCGCAGCGCCAGGATCCAGGCCAGGACCATGGGCGCGTCCGGCGTGGCGAACAGGCCCGCGGCACTCAGGCCCGGTGTCGCCAGAGAGACGACCACCGCCAGGAACCCAACCCGCTCGTCGAAGAGTTCGCGGCCGAGCAGGAAGAGGGCGTAGGCCGCCGCCGGGCCGATCAGCAGCGCCGGGAGACGCACCCAGAACTCCGAGTCGCCGCCCAGCCGCGACAGGGCGATGAGGTAGGCGATGAGCGGAGGGTGATCGAGATAACTCCAGTCGAGCCGGCGGGCCCACAGCCAGTAGTAGGCCTCGTCGTGGAGCAGGGGCAGGGCCGAGGCGAGGACGGCCCGGACCAGCGTCACTCCGCCGATCAGCCAGAGAAGCCGCCTGGCCACCGGGGGCGACACGACCGGCTAGCTGGCGCCCCTCAGGCGGGGGTCGAGAATGTCCCGGAAGGCGTCGCCCAGCAGGTTCCAGCCCAGGACGAAAAGGAAGATCGCGGCGCCCGGGAAGATCAGGACATACCAGTAGGCAAACGGATTCCCGGGCGAGCCGACGATCCAGTCCCGGGACAGGTTGATCAACATCCCCCAGTCGGCGTACCCGACCTCCGCCCCCAGGCCCAGGAAGCTGAGCGCCGCGGCGATGATCACGATGAGGCCCATATCCAGCGAACTCAACACCATGAAGGGATAAATGGCATTGGGGATCACGTGCCGCAGGATGATGCGAAGGTCGCCAGCGCCGGCGGCGCGGGCGGCTTCGACATAGTCTCGCCCCCGGACCGTCAGGATGTCGCCGCGCAGCAGACGGGCGTAGGTCGGCCAATGCACGATCGCGATGGCGATCATGATGTTATCCAGGCTCCGGCCCAGGACCGCGACCACCGTGACGGCGAGCACCAGGCCCGGGAACGCCAGGAAGACATCGGTCACGCGCATGATCACCTCATCGATCCGGCCCCCATAGTAGCCCGCGAGCCCTCCCAGGACGACACCGATGACGGCCGCAATGGCGATGACGATGATAGAGACGCGCAGCGCGGTCCGCGTGCCCCAGACGATCCCGTAGTAGAGGTCATACTGCCGCTCGGTGGTGCCGAAGGGATGCCCGGAGCGCGGCGGCCGGGGGATGGCGCCGAAGCCCTCCTGCGGGATCAGGTACGGGTCGCGCGACGTCGGCGGCGGCGGCGCCAGGATCGGCGCCAGGACCGCGATGGCAACAAACAGCACGATGAGCGAGAACCCGACCACCGAGAGCGGGTTCTTGCGCATCCGCCTAGTGAAGTCCGACGGGACAACCCAGAACGCCGCCACGAACAGGACCAGCAGCAGGAACTGTCCCGCCGCCAGCGGGGCGCGGGCCATGCGATCCCGGACCGCCGGGATCACGAACCCCAGCAGGGTGACCGCCGCCGCCAGCGCTGCGGCTGCGCCGAACTCCCGGCGGTTGGCCCGGACCCGCTCGAGCAGCGCCTGAAGCGTTCGCATCCTTATTGCAGCCGGATCCGGGGGTCGAAGTAGGCGTACATGATGTCCGCGGCCAGGTTCCCCAGCACGGTGAGGGCCGCGATGAACATGGTGAAGCCGGTGACGCCGGGGATGTCCAGTTGCTGTGCGGCAAAGGCTCCCCAGCGGCCGATGCCGGGGTAGTTAAAGATAGTCTCGATGATGACCACGCCGTTCAGTAATCCCACAATGGTCAGGCTGGACAGCGTGATCACCGGGATGAGGGCGTTCTTGCGGGCGTGCCTGGTGTTGACGACGGCCGGCGCCAGGCCTTTGGCCCGGGCTGTGCGGACGTAGTCCTGGCTCAATGCTTCCAGCATGGATGAGCGCGTGACACGGACCAATAGCGCCACCGAGACCATGGTCAGCGTCAGGGCCGGCCCGGCCAGATGCCGCAGGGCATCGAAGAAGATCCAGAGCTGGCCGTTGAGCAGCGCGTCCGCCGTCATCAGGCCCGTATACTTCGTGAACTGCGCTGAGCGGACGAAGAGATCGGCCTCCAGCGACAGCCGGCCGGGCGGGAACCAGTTGAACCGGCCGTAGAAGACCATCAGGATCAGCAGCCCCCACACGAAGCTCGGCAGCGACCGGAATGAGATCGAGAACACCCGCGACAGGTGGTCAACGACCTTGTCCCGGTGCACCGCGGCCGCCGTGCCCAGCCACACTCCAACAATCATGATGGGCACGAAGGCATACAACGTGAGTTCCAGCGTTGTCGGGAAGAAGGCAATGATGGCGTCTAGCACCGGCAGGCGGACGCTCTGCGACCATCCCAGGTTGCCGTGGAAGACCTCGCGTAGCCAGGTCCAGTACTGGACGTAGACCGGTTGGTCCAGGCCGTACTTCTTGATGATCGCGTCGATGGCCTTCAGCTGGTTGGGATTCGTGATGAAGGCGCCGGCGCGGATGGCGGGGTGCAGGAACTGGAGCAGCGCAAAGATCAGGATGGTGACCCCGAACGCCACGAGGGGCAGCAACATCAGCCGGCGGGCAATGTAGGTGGCCATGGCCTCCAGACAGGGTAGGCGGCCCGGGCTGCGCCCGGGCCGCCCATTCCCTGGGCCCGTCTACTGTTTGAACATGGGGTACAGGTACTCCGCGAAGAACGCCGGGTTGTGGTACCAGCCGCGCACCCAGCTCCGCATGACCTGGAGCCCGACGGCATAGTAGTAGATGGTCGTCACGTCGTTGTACGCGAACTCCTGCAGCTTGGCGAACGTCGCCCGCCGCTTGCCCGGATCGGTCTCGAACCGGGCCTCCTCGATCAGTTTGTCCACTTCGGGGCTCTTGTACCCCTGGGCGTTGGAGTAGACGCCGGTGCTGTGCATGAACGGCGTCACGAAGTTGTCGGCATCCGGGAAGTCAGCCGCCCACCCGATGATGAAGATGGGCAGCCGGCCCTGGCGGTACTGCTGGAGCAGCGTGGGGAAGGTAATGCTTCGCACGTCCACCCGAAACTTGGGGTTCAGCGCCTCCACGCCCGCCTTCAACACCCCCGCCATGCACTCCCGGATGGTGTTCCCGGTGTTGTACAGGATGCTGAACCGGAAGCCGGTGCTCCACACCTGGCCGCCCCGGGCCTCGCGGAAGGCTGCGGCCGCCTTGGCCGGGTCGTAGGCGTACCATTTCCCCGTGGAGATATACCCGAACATCCCCTTGGGGATCGGCCCGTTCCCGACGGTGGCCTTGTTGCCCCAGCAGTCGCGCAGCGCCGTGTTGTAGTCGAAGGCTTGCGCAATGCCGCGGCGCACGTTGACATCGGCGAAGAAATCCCCGGGGATCCCGGCGCCGTCCAACCGCCCGCTGCCGACGTCGGGGTTGCCGGCGCCGGTGTCGACCTTCATGTTCATGAAGACCCCGTGGGTGACCAAGCGGGACAGGTCGTCGATGATACGCACTCCGGGCAGCCCCTCCACCTGAGGCTTCTGCGGCCGGCCGACGCTGACGATGTCGGCATCCCCCTGCTGCAGCATCAGTCGCCGGGCGCCAAAGTCCTCGACGACCCGGATGATGACCCGCTTGAGGGCTGCCGGCTTGCGCCAGTACGTGTCATTCCGCTCCATGATGACCTGACGGCCCGAGCGGTCCCACTGGACCAGCTTGAACGGCCCGGTGCCGTTGGTCTTGGTGAACAACGGCGTGTCATCCGGCTTCTTGGGGTTGTTCAGTCTGCTCAGGTCGCCGGCGGTCCCGTTCCAGTCGCGCTGCGCGATGGCCCACTTCTTGCTGACGGCCATCGACCAGGTCGCCATGATGGACAGGAAGGGGGCAAACGGCCTCTTCAAGGTGATGCTGATGGTGTTCCCCGAGACCTTGATGGCATTATCCGCCTCGCGGAACAGCTCCAGCCGCAGGGTGCCCTTGTCGTCCCGGGTGCCGTGCGACTCGACAATGGGCGTCAGCAGCAGCTCGGACGGCCCGCCGTCGCGGTCCATGAACATGAACCGGAGCAGGGAGTACTTGACGTCTTCAGCCGTCAGCGGCGTGCCATCGTGGAACTTCACGCCGTCCCGCAGCTTGAAGGTGTAGGTCCTGCCGTCCTTCGAGATACCGCCGTTCGCGAGACTGGGCACCTCGGTGGCCAGCATCGGGACAAACGTGCCCGTGGAGCCCCCATTGAAGAAGATGAGGGTCTCATAGATGTGCCACAGGAAGACCTGGGAGCTGGCCGTGTCGTAGGCGTAGGAGTAGTCAAGAGTCTCCGGGTCCCCGATGGTCGCGATGACCAGGGTGTCCGGATTCCTGACCGCCTGTCCCTGCGCTACCCCGGTCACGCCGGCCAGCATGATCACCAGCGTGAGCACCAGCAACGTGCGCATAAACCTCATGCCTTTCGGCCTCCTTTACGGATCGTGAAGCGAATGGCCCCCCAGTATGGGCTCTTCTCCTTTCGAGAGGCGCACCACCTCCTTCTCGGCTACTCCGGCGAGAGTGGACCGCTGTACTCGACGCGCATCTGCTCAAAAGCCTGGCCCTGCCGGGCCTCCACGGTGGCCAGCAGGGTCCGCCGGGTATAGAGGGCGATGGTCACCTGGTCCACCGCCTTGTTATCATACAGCGCCAGCTGCGCCCCCAGCCGCGCCTCGGTCGCCAGGTACTCGCGGTTCTCCTTCACCGACTTCGTGGCATCGTAGTATCGCGACGTGACCTCGACCCGCGCCGACCGCGTGGCGGGGTTGTAGGTGGCCCGCCGGACGCCGGTGCTCCCGGAGATGCTCCGGACCGCGCCGGCCACCCGCACCGCGGGGTCGGATGGATCGACGCGGTGGCGGGCAAGCCAGGCGCGATCCAGGGCCACCAGCGCGCCGGCGATCGCCAGGACCCCTGCTGCCCAGAACAGGAAGGTGACGGCCGCGGCGCGGGTGCCGCGGCGCGGGCGTCTGGCCAGGTGGGTCGTTCTGGTCACCATCGCAGGAGCCTACCCGGTCCGGTGCCGGGGGTCAAGGGCGTCCCGCAACCCGTCCCCGAACAGGTTGAACGCCACCACGGCGGCGATGATGAACAGCCCTGGAAACAGGAGCCATGGCGACAGGATCAGGGTCGGCAGGTTCGACGCGCTCGTGAGGAGGTTTCCCCAGGACGCGCACGGCTCCCGGACCCCGAAGCCGAAGAACGAGAGCGCCGATTCTCCGAGAATCGCGCCGGGGATGCCCAGCGTTGCCACGACGATGACCAGCGACGACGTCTGGGGGAGGATGTGGCGGACGATGATCCTGAACTCCTCAAGCCCTGCGGCCTTGGCCGCCAGCACATACTCCTGCTCCTTCAAGGCCAGGACGAGGCCGCGAATCAGCCGCGAGAACCCCGCCCACCCGATGAACGACAGGATGATGACGATGAGATAGAACCGGGTGGTGCATCCTACGGCGGACGGCAGCACG
>JACQHU010000174.1 GCA_016198805.1 Armatimonadota bacterium | reverse complement strand
TCCTCCTCCAGCAGCGAGACGACAGCCTCCCTCCTGTCGGGGAGCTCCACCACGTAGGTGCCGTCACCGGGTCGGCTTTCCAGAACGCCGGCGAGTTGCAGCGCGCTCAAGGCCTCACGAACCGACGGCCGGCTCACCCCCATCTGCTCGGCGATCACGCGCTCCGGCGGGAGACGGGATCCGACCCTGTAGACATTGCTTCGAATGGCCTCTATGAGTTGCTCTGCGACGAGGGCGCTCTTGCGCTTTGTGGCGATTCTCTGGAAGGCCATAACAAGCCCATCCTAGGAATGGGCCTGTCATGCTGTCAAGTGGCCTGACCAATCTCCCGCTTGTTGGAAACTCCAGGGAAAAGCACTGAGGATCCCAGTGTGTCCGGGAAGTGACCCAGACCTTGGATAGCGGCCTAGGAGGAGGGCTGCTCGGCCCAGGACGCTAATCGGCTGAGGCCCACGCCCGCCTTCACCGGCCCGGCCTGTCCCTGGATGATCCTGATAAGCGCCTCGACGCAGCGGGGATCGAACTGACGCCCGGCCTGCTCCTTGAGGAAGACCAGCGCCTCGTGGTCGGACCTGGCCGGACGGTAGGACCGGCCAGACCGCATTGCGTCGAACACGTCGGCGACGGCGAGAATCCGGGGTTCCAGGGGGATGGCGTCACCGGAGATCCCATCAGGATAGCCCGACCCGTCCAGCCGCTCATGATGCCAGCGGATCGCTTTGAGGGTGGGACGCAGCGAGGGGATGCGACCGATCATCTCCTCGGAGCGGGCCGGGTGCCCCTTCACCACCGCGAACTCCGCCGGCGTGAGCCGCCCCGGCTTGTTCAGGATCCAGTCGGTGATGCCGATCTTGCCGATATCGTGCAGGAGGCCGGCCTGGTAGAGGATCCGCAGTTGTTCGGGTGGGAGCCCAAGCGCTTCGCCGATCTGGGCGGCCAGACGGGCGACTTTCTCCGAGTGGCCTTTCGTGTACGGATCCTTGGCTTCGACCGCCGCGACCAGGGCCGTCAGCACTTCGCTGTACGACTGCTCCAGCGCCTCCACGGAACTGCTCAGGAGCACCGCGGAGATGGTGCGCGTCATGCTGGCATCGCGTCGATAGTCGACCGTCAGACCGTACAGGATGGTCCCGACGCCGAGAAGGACCAGCATGTGGTACTCCCACCAGCTCACGCGCCAGGTCGAGGCGAAGGCGAAGGACAGCAGGCTCTCGATGAGGAGCACCATCCCCGCCACGATGGTCGCGTGGAGCGGCAGCCGGCTCAGGCGGTAGTTGCGGGCGTAGCGCACCGTGGTGAGCACCAGGAGGACGGCAGCGGTCAGGACGAGGCTGCCCGCAATCCAGGGGAACTGTGCCTGCGCGGGTGTTGCGCCGTGCGACTGATGCACCCCGACAAACCCGTACAGCGGTTCTCCGGCACCTTCCGGGACGTCGCTGCGCGAGGCGGAGGCCGGCTCCAGGATCTCGCTCAGGGACGTCGGGTGCCCATCCAGAAACCTGGGGGACGCAAACGACAGCCCCAGAAACCAGACCCAGAGGGCGACGAACAGCACGAGGATGTCCCGGCGGCGTCTGAAGACCCAGGGCTCCTCGCCCGGGCGCGGCCGCACGGTACTCATGTACAGGCAGACGGAGCCCAGCATCAAGGCCAGGAGCGGGGACCAGCCGATTCCGTTGCTGACCCCGGTGATCACGAAGCCGGGCGTGAGCAGCCCGTGAATGAAGAAGAACCCGGCGATTGTGCAGAAGGCCAACCCCAGGGAGAAGGCCCTGGCGTCCCGCAGGCGCTCCGCCACCAGGAGGACCAGGAGGCCCACCAGCGCCGCCATCCCTGAGGCCAGCGTCACGACCACGAAGTGCATTCCGGGCGCAGGGAGATGTGGATCCAGGTGCGGGTTCCACAGCAGCAGCGCGAGCACCGCGACGGGCGAGCCCAGCAGGCCCAACCGGACCAGGTCCCCCGGCGTGAGCCCGGGCTGCCGGTAGGTGTAGGTGGGGGGCAGCATCGTCCTTATCTGCTTGCCCGACTGGGACAGCGTTTAGTCAGGCAGGGGTGATGACGGATCGCCTTGTAGAAGTAGACCGGCGGTGAGGGCGTGCCCCGTCTCCGGACAGTAGCAGGCCACCCCCCAAAGGCCGCGACGGGGCCCGGGGCGAAGTCTCTGCGGTGGCATGATCGTCGACCTCGTCATCCGGGGCGGGACGGTAGTGACCTCCAAGAGGGACCAGCGTCTCGCGGTGGCCGTCCACCAGGGCCAAATCTTCGCCGTGGACCGCGATGAGGCCATGCCGGAGGCTCGAGAGGCCATCGATGCCACCGGCCTGCATGTACTCCCCGGGCTCATCGACACGCACGTCCACCTACGGGATCCGGGACGGCCCGAGCGGGAGGACTGGCTGACCGGCACCCGCGCCGCAGCCGCGGGTGGGATCACCACGATCATGGAGATGCCCATCTCCATCCCCCCGGTGCACACCGCCGCGGTTCTGCAGGAACGGGCGGCGCACGTGCAGCCGCGTTCGATCGTCGACTTCGCGCTCTACGGCGGGGCCAGCGGCGACAACCTGGACGAGATCGAGGCGATGGCCGCCGCGGGAGCCGTCGCCTTCAAGACCTTCAGGACCAGGCCGTTTCGCGGCCGGGAAAACGAGTTCGTGGGGATCTGTTGCCCTGATGCCGGCCAGATGCTCCATGTCATGGAGCGCACCGCCCGGACCGGCCGGCTCCACGTGGTGCACGCCGAGGAGCAGCAGATCCTCGACGCGGCCGCGGCGCGGGTCCGGGAGGCGGGGCGGCGGGACGGCCGGGCGCATGCTCTCGCGCGGCCCGAGGCCGCAGAGGTGGCATCGGTCGCTCAGTGTATCGCGCTGGCCCAGGCCACCGGCGCGCGGCTGCAGATCGCCCACATGAGCACGGCGGACGCCGCGGCCCTCGTGGCGCAGGCGAAGCAACGCGGCCTGCCGGTGACGGCGGAGACGTGCCCCCACTACCTGACGTTCACCGAGGACGCGCTGGAGGAATATGGGCCGTTTGCCAAGTGCGATCCACCGCTGCGCCCAAGGGAAACCGTGGAACGTCTGTGGGAAGCCATCCGCGCCAGGACGGTGGACGTGCTCGGGACGGATCACGCCCCCTTCCTCCTGGAAGAGCGGGCGCCGTTCTTCGAGGACATCTGGAGCGCGCCATCCGGCCTGCCGGGGCTGGAGGAGTTCCTTCCCCTGATGCTCAGGGCCACCTCCCAGGGCCGACTCACGCTGCCCTACCTGGTCCGCCTGACCAGTGAGAACGCTGCCCGGTTGTTCGGACTGTGGCCGCGCAAGGGCCGCCTGGCCGCAAGAGCCGACGCCGACCTGGTGCTGGTCGACCTGCGAGCGGAACGGGTCCACGACCACCGGACGCTCCAGACCAAGGCCCGGGACGTGGCGCTCATCTACGACGGGATGCGCCTGCGGGGACTCCCCGTCATGACGATCGTTCGAGGGCGGGTCGTCATGCGCAACGGCGAGGTGGTCGGGGAGCCCGGCTGGGGGCAGTGGGTGAAGCCCCAGTAGGACCGGCGGGTTGGCGAACCCCCAGCAGGCGAACCCTCAACAAGCCTATATCGAATGCGCTAGAATGGGGGACAAGCCGGACGCGGACAGACTGCCGGCCGGCTCGTCTGCGTCTTTGGGGAGGGATGAAAATTGAACTGGTGTCTGGCACGAACTGTTGCGATTGCCGTACTGCTCCTCGCCGTGGCGGCCAGCCCGAACCTTGTCACTGCCGGACCAGCGGTTCGGCTGTCGATCGCCACCGGCACGACCGGCGGGGTGTACTTCCCGCTGGGCGGCGGGCTGGCCTCGCTGATCAGCAAGAACATTCCCGGC
>JACQHU010000175.1 GCA_016198805.1 Armatimonadota bacterium | reverse complement strand
TTGTTGACCTGAAACGCCAGGGTCGCGGCTGTGCCGTGGGGGTCGAGCGTGTCCGGGCCGCCTGACAGGGCAAAGACGAACCGGTCCCGCGGGGTCTGCGCGCCCACGGGCGCGCCCAGGGCGACCATGGCGACGAGGGTCAGCAGCGCGATGTGCCGCCACGGCGTCCGGCCGCGCGAGACGCCGAGCCGATGTTCGAGGGTCATACTCTTTGCCTCCTTTGCGCGAGTTTCGGCGCGACGCGCGCCAGCGAGGTGGCGCACGCCTCCAGCGTGCCGTGCTCAAAGACAACCGTCCTCACCGACGGCGGCAGGTCGCGGGTCAGGTCGACGACTTTGGAGACCTCGCCGTCGCCCCAGGCCAGATGATCGTCGCGCGAGCCCCCGTTGTCGCTGACATGGACGTGCACGACATCGAGATCCTGCAGGAGCGCCTGCAGTTCATGGGCGCCGGCGAGGTAGGCGTGGCCGAGGTCCAGGCACAGGCGCAGCGCCGGATGCCCGACGCTCTCGAATATGTTACGCAACTCCTCGTAGTGGACGCCGTATGCGAAGCCGATGGGCTGCATCCCTTCGGCCAGCGAAACCGCCGGCATGTTCTCCAGATACATCTCCACGCGGGCCGCGGCGGCCGCCTCGGCGCAGCGGTGGAGGGACTCAATCGCATACGGCAGCCCCCGGTCGCGCGGAAAGACCTCCTGGTACGGCGGATTGCCAGGGTGCACGACCACACCCCGGGCGCCCAGTCTGGCGGCTTCCCCGAGCGTGGCCACCACCTGGGAGGTCGACTCTTCGCGGATCCCGGGGTTGGTACTGGCGATGTTGATGCCGAGGATGGGCGAATGCAGTGTCATGACCTGGCCGGCCGACCAGGGCACGGGGGGCGGCCACGCGTGCGGCGGCTCGCACATGATCTCGATCCTAACGCCGAACGCCAGCAGGTCGCGTTCGGCTGCCTGCAGCGGCTGCCGGACCACCGCGAAACTTGAGACGCCTAGTTCCATGTCGCTGCGCTCCTTGTTCGCCCCGCCCCCAAGGCGATGGTTAGGGTTCTCGCGAGTATCATACCACTGGCCTCGCTATCGCTGGCCGCTCAGGTCAGCGTGTGCCGGGATGCCGCGCATTCCGCGCGCGGTCAGGACCGCCCGCCGCGCAGCCTCCGACACAGCCTGCGCCACCGCCTCGCCGACGCTGGTGAGATCGGCCGGACCGCTCGTGCCGGTTGCCAGCGCGAAGACCGTGTCGCCATCAAAGACGGTGTGCGACGGTCTGATCGCCCGGCTCACCCCCGCGTGCCCCTGGACGGCGATCCGCCAGGCCTGGGCCTTCGTCAGCGTGGCGCTGGTCGCCACGACGGCCAGCGTGGTATTGGTGGCGAAGACGGCCGCCGGCGGCCGGGTGATCAGCGCGGCATCCGCGCGCACCAGGCGGCCGTCGGCATCCCGGCCCCCGGCCAGGGTCTCGCCGCGCTCGTCCACGACGTCGCCCAGGGCGTTGACGACCACCAGCGCGCCGACGACGGTCTCATCATATAACCGGAGGCTCCATGAGCCGACGCCGCCCTTCATGGCGCGCTCCGGGCCCAGCACTTTCCCAACCGTCGCGCCGGTGCCGACGCCGACGCTCCCTTCCTCTACAGGATCAGTGGTGGCGGCCAGGCAGGCCGCGTAGCCCATGGCCGCGTTGGGCCGTGCGTGCGCGTCCCCGATGCCGAGATCATAGATGGCTGCCGCCGGCACAATGGGGACGAGAGCGGCGCGAGTGTCGTGGCCGACACCGCGTTCCTCCAGGTAGCGCATCACGCCGTCGGCGGCAGCCAGGCCGAAGGCACTGCCGCCGGTGAGGAGCACGGCATGGATCTTCTGGACGAGGCTGTCAGGACGCAGCAGGTCCGTCTCGCGCGTCGCCGGCCCGGCGCCGCGGACTTCCCCGGCTGCCGTGGCCCCGGTCTCGCAGAGGACCACCGTACACCCGGTGATACCTCTCAGATCGGTCGCGTGTCCGACCCGGATGCCCGGGACATCAGTCAGCGAGGGCATGGGGGTGCGTTGGGAACATCGTCTGCCAGAAGGCCCATTGCGTCAGGAACGTTTGGACCCCGCGTTGTTTCGTGGCAGGAGGAGAAGTCTCCTGTATGTCGCGTTCCTTGGCGACCCGGCTGCGGCTCGGGCATCCCGCGCGGGCGGGAGGGCTCCAGCCGGTGGAGGCTGAGCTACAGCGCGGGCAGGGCATCCAACCGATCCGGTTGACATCATGACTACATGATGTAATGATGTAGTTCGGCACGACCGACCACACCATGGGTGATTCGATGAAGCGGACGCAGGTTCAGCTCGATGAGCACCTCTACGAGGCCCTGCGTCGGCGGGCGTTCGAGCAAGGGCGGTCAATCTCCGCCCTCGTCCGCGAGTCCCTGGCCCAGTACCTTGGAACAGGGAAACGCAGGCCGCGGCTCTCCAGAGACGACTTCACCTTCATCGGGGCAGGGCGTTCGCGTCAGGGGCGTCTGTCGCCGGTCTCCGAGCGGCACGACGAGGCGCTGGCCGCAGCGTTCATGAGACCACGTCGCAGATGATCTTCCTTGATACATCGGCTATCTACGCCATGGCGGACCGCGCCGATCCTCATCACGAACTGGCGCTGGAGCGATTCCTGGCGCTGATCGATGCCGGAGAGGACATCCTCACGCATAACTATATCCTGGTGGAATCGCTGGCGCTGCTGCAGAGCCGGCTGGGGCGGCCGGCGGCGCTGAAGTTCGCGCGCGACGCCCGGGCGTTCATCGTCGAATGGGTCGATCAGAGGACCCACGACGAGGCCGTGCGCCACCTGGCCCGGAGCGGAGATCATCGCGTCAGCCTGGTGGACCAGGTGAGTTTCGTGATCATGCAGCGGCACGGGGTCGCAACTGCGCTGGCATTTGACCTAGACATTGAGAAGGCGGGCTTCCGGCTGTTCACAGGACGCTGGTGAAGTGAAGGGAGCCGGACGACGAATCCTGGAGGAGCACGATGAACAACGCGCGTCCTCGCGAGGGTCCACCGTTGCCCCGGTTTGCGCAGCTCGCCACCTTCATGCGCCTGCCCCACGTCCCCGACCCCAAGGGGCTGGATGTGGCGATTCTCGGGATCCCGTACGACGGTGGGGTCACCTATCGGCCGGGCCCCCGCTTCGGTCCGGCGGACGTCCGGCAGCACAGCCGGCTGATCCGGACCTACCACCCGGTGCACGGCATCAAGCCTTTCGAGGCCCTGCGGGTCGCCGATGTCGGCGACGTGCGCGTCAACCCCATGGATGTCCAGAACAACTATGCGCGGATCGAGACCGCGGTGGGCGCCATTCTGGATGCCGGCGCCGTCCCGGTCTGCGTCGGGGGCGATCACTCGGTATCGCTGGGGCTCCTCCGCGCTGTGGCGCGCCAGCACGGAGCCGTCGGCCTGGTGCACGTCGACGCCCACCAGGACATGTGGGACGAGCACTTCGGCAACCGGTACTTTCACGGCGCCCCGTTCCGGAGGGCGGTAGAGGAAGGGCTGCTCGATACGCGGCGCGCGATCCAGATCGGCATCCGTGGGTCGGTGAACGATGCGGCCGACTTCGACTTCGCGCGGCAGCACCGTGTGCGCACCATCCGCGGGGAAGACGTTGCCCGCGAGGGCATCGCGTGGGTGATCAGGCACCTCCAGCGGCTGGGGAGGGGTCCTGTCTACCTGTCGTTCGACATCGACGGCGTCGATCCGGCCTTTGCGCCGGGGACCGGGACGCCGGAGGTGGGAGGACTGACCAGCCGGGAGGCGATGGCTCTAATCAGGGCGTTGAAGGGCGTCCGGCTGGTCGGCGCCGATCTCGTGGAGGTGTCCCCACCGTACGACCATTCGCATATTACATCACTGCTGGCCGCGAATCTGCTCTTCGAAATTGTTTCTGTGATCGCCGCCACGCGCGCGGAGAAGCGCCGGCGAAGGCCAGGCCCGCGCAAGGTGGGGCGAAAGGAGCGCGCCCGCTAACGCACGGGGCCGCGTTCCAACTCTCGGTAGGTCGTCACGGCCAGTGATCCGGAGACTGTGCCCCGGGCCCTTCGCTGCTCAGACGTGCGGACGCCAGCGAGTGACGGGCTACTGAATGAGGAGTTCCACGCCCACGACCCCCATCGCCAGGGCCAGCAGTCGAAGCCGATGGGTGCCCTGCAGTGAGGTGGAGAGGCTGGCGCCGATCTGGCCGGCGACGATCACCCCCAGGCCGGCGGCGACGACGACAGGCCAGACGATATTCCCCTGCCACAGGTGGGCCGCGACCCCGGCCGCCGAGTATACGCAGAGGGAGAAGATCGACGTCGCGGCAGCCACGTGGGGCCGGAAGTCATAGACATGGACCAGCAGCGGCACGACCAGCCACCCGGCCCCGAGGCCGAAAAAGCTGCTTACGAATCCCAGGCCCAGGCCCAGGACCGCCAGGCCCGCGCCCGGCCACCCTGAGCGAACCAGGGTGTCTGGGGCGGAATTGCCCGGGAGGCGATGGACGCTGACAGCAAACGTCCGGGGTCTCGGGCGCGGGCCGGGTACGGGGCGCGTGATAAGATACACGGCGAACCCCAGGAGCGTGATGGCGAGCGACGTGCGGAAGAGGGCCGGGGACACCAGGCGCGCGGCCGTCGCCCCGAGGAGTGCCCCTGGCGTGGCCGGCAGAGAGAGAATCAGCCCCACCCGATAGTCCACCCACTGCTGCCT
>JACQHU010000177.1 GCA_016198805.1 Armatimonadota bacterium | reverse complement strand
CTGGAACCGATTCTCGACATCGCCGTCCAAGTGCCTGAGGACATGATGGGGGACATCATCGGCGACCTCAACGCCAAACGCGCCCGCATCGTGGGCATGGAGTCCCAGGGCGACGGGACCACCATTGTTAAGGCTCAGGTGCCTCAGGCGGAGGTGCTCCGGTACGCCTCCGACCTCCGGTCGCTGACCGGCGGTCGAGGGACGTTTGTGGCCACCTTCTCGCGCTACGACCCCGTCCCCGGGCATATCGTCGATAAAGTGGTGGCCGAGGCCCGGCGGCAGAGGGAAGAGGCGCAGAGCCCGCGGGCATAGAAGGCCGGGGGGAACAGTTGTCAGGGTGGGTGGCAGTATGAGCCGAGGCCTGATCCCGGTTGACATCAAAGACGAGATCCGCCGTCGGGTGGATATCGTAGAACTGGTGTCGGCCCACGCCGCCCTGAAGAAGTCCGGGCGGTACTTCAAGGGCCTCTGCCCGTTCCACCAGGAGAAGACCCCGTCGTTCCACGTGGATTCCGAGCGGGGCCTGTTCCACTGCTTCGGGTGCGGGACCGGAGGGGACATTTTCGACTTTGTTATGCTCACCGGCCACCTGACGTTTCCGGAAGCAGCCGCGGAACTGGCCCGGCGGGCTGGGGTCCAGCTGGTGACCTCGCCCCAGGAAGCGAAACAGGCGTCCGAGCGGGAACAACTCCTGCGGGCCCTGGATGCCGCCCGTCTGTACTTCCGGGCGATGCTGGAGACGCAGGGGCAGAAGGCCGGGAGCTACCTGAAGCGCCGGGGCGTCAGCCCCGAGATCGCCGAGCGATTTCACCTGGGCTACGCGCCGCCGGGGTGGGAGGGGCTGCTGGCGGCCCTCAAGGCCAGGGACTACGGGCCTGAGGTCCTGGAGAAGGCCGGACTGGTCCAGGCCCGGTCCGGCGCGGACGGCTACTTTGACATCTTCAGGGACCGGTTGATCTTCCCGATCGTCGACCTCCAGGGCCGGACGGTCGGGTTCGGGGGCAGGGCGCTGGACGACTCCCAGCCCGTCTACCTGAACTCCAGGGAGACGCCGGTCTTTGCCAAGGGCCGGACGCTCTACGCCCTGGCTTGGGCGCGGGAGGCCATCCGGGATACCGGGGAGGTGCTGGTCGTCGAAGGGTATATGGATGCGCTGGCCTGCCACCAGTTCGGGTTCCGGCATGCCGTGGCGTCGCTGGGCACGGCCCTGACAGCCGAGCAGGTTATGCTGCTGCGCCGGTTTGCCCCACGGGTCGTGCTGGTCTACGACTCGGACGCGGCGGGAGAGGCGGCAACGGAGCGGGGGCTGGCGCTGTTTGAGGAGGCGGAGGTGAGTGCTCGCGTGGCCGTGCTCCCCAGCGGGGACGATCCCGACTCCTTTGTCAGGAAGCACGGTGGAGAGGCGCTCGGACGGCTGCTGGCGGGGGCCCTGCCGATGTTCGAATACCGGATGGCCCAGGCGGCCCGCCGGCACGACCCGGGCACCCGTGAAGGGAAGATTGCGCTGGCCGACGAATTGATTAGTGTTATTCAGTCAGTGGCGAACCCCGTCCGGGAGGCGGAGTACCTCCGCACCCTGGCCGAGCGGTTCGACCTGCCTGAAGACGCCCTCCGCCAGCGGCTGCGCTCGCGACGGCGGTCGGCGCGTGCTATTTCCGCTGCGGGGCCAGGCGCCGAGGAGGTGATCCCGCGGAGCGAGCGTGCCAGGCAGGAAGCCGAACGTCTGCTTCTGCACGTGATGGTGCAGGAGCCAGACCGGCGGGCGGCGATCGCCGGGGCCATTACCCCAGACTCGTTCGTCACCCCGACGTATCAGAAGCTGGCGAGGGCGCTGCTCGTGTCGCCGCAGGCGGACATCAGCGTGCTGCGCGAGCGGCTCGATGATGATGCGGCCGGGCTGCTCATGCGGTTCGCCTTTGAGCCGCCGCACGTGACCGAGCGAGACAAGGAGCGGGCGGTGGCCGGCGCATTGCGGTACCTGGCGGAAGTGGAGCCGGCGGCCGCAGAGCAGCGGCGCCTGTGGGAAGCGCTCCAAGCCGCGCAAGCCAGCGGAGACGAAGCGGAACTCCGCCGGTTGCAGGCCGCGTACGCTGAGTTGATCGTGACGCAGAAGCGCGGTGGGTAAGATCGCCACGCGCAGCCGGATACTTGAGACGATGGCCAAGAAGAAGCCCCAGGCCCAGACCTCCACCGAGGACCTCTCGCCCGAACTCCGGGCGCTGATTGAGGCCGGGCGTAAGCGTGGCTTTTTGACCCACGACGAGATCCTGGAGCAGTTCCCCGAGATCGAGCAAAACGTCGAGCAGGTCGACAAACTCTACTCAGTGCTGGCCGAGCAGGGCATCGAGATCCTCGAGGATCCCAAGGAGGCCGAGGCCAAGCCCAAGCCCGAGGAGGAGGAAGAGGCCACGCTGGCTGCGCCGGAAGGGGTCTCCATTGATGATCCCGTCCGGATGTACCTGAAGGAGATCGGCAAGGTCCCGCTCCTGACCCAGGCGCAGGAGGTCTCGCTGGCCCAGCGCATGGAGAAGGGGGACGAGGAGGCCAAGCGGCGCCTGATCGAGGCCAACCTCCGCCTGGTCGTGTCCATCGCGAAGAAGTACGTGGGCCGCGGGATGCTCTTCCTCGACCTGATCCAGGAAGGGAACCTGGGCCTCATCCGGGCGGTCGAGAAGTTCGACTGGCGGAAAGGCTACAAGTTCAGCACCTACGCCACCTGGTGGAT
>JACQHU010000176.1 GCA_016198805.1 Armatimonadota bacterium | reverse complement strand
TACCTGCAGCGGTACCGGGACCTGGATCGCGACGAGCGGTTCCAGTATGCGCTGCTCTTTCGCAATCACGGCCGGACGGCCGGCGCCTCGCTGTCGCACCCGCACTCGCAGCTCATCGCTCTCCCGGTGATCCCGAAGCGGGCGGCCGAGGAACTGAACGCCGCCGAGCGGTACTTCGGCCGCAACGCCATCTGCGTCTTCTGTGGGCTGCTGCAGCAGGAACTAGCCTCACGCGAGCGAGTCGTCTTTGAGAACGACCGGTTCGTGGCGCTGCAGCCGTTCGCGGCGCGCTTTCCCTTCGAGACCTGGATCCTGCCGAAGGAGCACAAGGCGTCGTTCGGAGACCTGACCGAGCCGGAGGTCACAAGTTTCGCCGACGCCCTGCGGACGACGCTGCACTGCCTGGACCGGTGCCTGCGGAACCCACCCTACAACTACATCGTGCACACGGCCCCCTACGTCGACCACGCGGGGCATTTCTACCACTGGCACCTGGAGATCATGCCGCGGCTCACCGAGGTGGCCGGCTTCGAATGGGGTTCGGGCTTCTTTATCAACCCCGTCGTGCCGGAGGACGCCGCCCGCTTCCTGCGCGAAGCGGCGCCCAGCCCGGGTGCCGAAGTCCTCGTCCCCGGCGGAGAGCGGGAGTAGCCGGCGGTGCCGGGCGAGCGCATCCTGCTCGGGCCGGGGCCGAGCCTGCTGCCGCCCGAGGTCACGGCCGCGCTGGCCGAGCCCCTGCTCGGGCACATGGATCCCGACCTCTTCCCGATCCTGGATGAGGTCGTGGGAATGCTGCGGCACGTCTTCCAGACCGAGAACGAACTGACGCTGGCCCTTTCGGCCACCGGGACCGGGGCCATGGAGGCGGCGCTGCTGCACATGCTCCGGCCCGGCGACCGGCTGGCGGTCTGCACGGCCGGGTTCTTCGGCGACCGCCTGGCGGACATCGGCCGCCGCATCGGCGCCGAGGTGATCCGGGTCGAGGGCCCGTGGGGACGGCCGGTCGATCCCGGAGATCTGGAGCGCGCGCTGGCGGCGACGCTGGGCGGGAAGGGCGTCTCGACGGTGGCCATGGTGCACGTCGAGACATCGACCGGCGTGCTCCAGCCCCTGCCGGACCTGGTCCGCATCGCGCACGACCACGGCGCGCAGGTCCTGGTGGACGCCGTCGCCTCGCTGGGCGGCGCCGACCTCGCTGTCGACCGGTGGGGGCTCGATGCCTGCTACAGCGGATCACAGAAGTGTCTTGGCGCGCCGCCGGGCGTGGCGCCGCTGACCGTGCACGCGCGGACGCGCGGCCGTCACATTCCCGCGACGTACTATCTGGATCTCGAGATGATCTGGAGGTACTGGGGGCCCAGGCGCACGTATCATCATACCGTGCCGGTTCAGCTCATCTACGCCCTGCGCGCAGCGCTGCGCCTGGTCGCCGAGGAAGGCTTGCGGGCCCGCGTCGCCCGGCACTGGCGGCACACCCGCGCGCTGTGGCGAGGGCTGGAGGCGATGGGCCTGCGGCTGCTCGCCGCGGAGGAGGACCGGTCACCGACGATCACGACCGTCCGGATTCCCGACGGGGTCGATGACGGCCGGGTGCGGACGCGGCTGCTGCGCCAGTACGGGATCGAGATCGCGGGCGGCCTGGGCCCGCTGCGGGGGAAG
>JACQHU010000016.1 GCA_016198805.1 Armatimonadota bacterium | reverse complement strand
CTCTACAAGACCGCCATCGCCCTCCGGCCCACCTTCCCGCAGGCCCATGACTACATCGCGCGCACGTACCTGGCCAGAGGCGACCGGGCCATGGCGATGCGGCACTACGAGATCTTACGGCGCCTGGACGCCAAGCTGGCCCACTGCCTGCTGGACGCCATCCGGCGCGGGGATCCCGACTACAACGACATGCCCTGGGGATCGTGAACGGCCTGAGGGTTGGGCCCCGCCAGGCTGCGACGGCCGTCGACACCGCGACGGCCGCCGATCTGGGGTTGCTCCTCCTGCGGCTGGGCCCGGCGGTCATCTTCACCGTCCACGGCTACCTGAAACTGCTGGGCGGCCAGTTCGACCGCACGGTGGCCCTCTTCATGACCGTGAACATTCCGGCGCCGGAGTTTTCCGTCTGGGTGGTCAGCGTCATTGAATTCCTTGGTGGCCTGCTCCTTGCCCTGGGCCTGGGCACCCGTCTTGTGGCCGGCCTGCTGGCCGTTGAGATGGCTGTCGCCCTCCTCCGGGTCAGGTGGCCCCAGGGGTTCGTGGGGGCTGGTGAGTTTGAATTCCTCCTGCTGCTGGTCTGCCTGGCCTTAACTGCGACCGGATCGGGAAAAGTCTCACTAGATACGGTCGTGCGCGCCCGGCGCCGGACCGGCGGCGCATAGTCCTCTTCTAAGGGAGGCCGCGTTCCGGGGGCTCAAGCAGGCCCCAGGCGTTATGGCCATTTCCGAATCGACGGATATGGGCGCCCGCGACGGTCCGACCGTCTACCACCTGGCCGACGTGCGTCTGGGAGGCGCATTCCCGTTCCTCGGGCAGGCCGGCGCCGCCCATCGTCAGCAGGTCCGCGAGACGTTCGCGCGCGCCGTCGACCGGGGATTGGACCTCTCTCCTTCCCTGGTCGCCATCTCCGGCAATCTCTTCGGAACGCCCTTTCCGGCTCGCGATCTGGCCGAGTTCGCCCGCACACAGATCGGCCGGTTCTCCGAGCGAGGGATCGCGGTCTTGGTCGCGGCCGGGCCGCTGGATGCTCTCTATGAGAAGACGTACGCCGCGGGCGCGCTGGCCGAACTCGAGCGCGTCAGCGTTTTCCCGGCGGCGGTGAAGACCGTCGAGTTGCCCGATCTGGACGCCACCGCAGTCGGGGCGTCGTGGAGCGCGACGCCTGTCCAACCTGACTTCCTGGCCGCCCTCGCCACTCATGCCGGGCGGCAAAACGTGATCGGCGTGGCGCACCTCGCGCTACCTGCCACTGAAGAGGGCCTGCGGGCCCTGCGCCGGCAGATCGCCGCCTCGGGCGCGCGCTACCTGGCGCTCGGCGGCTCGCCGACACGGCGGGACCTTAGCGCCGACGGCATCGTCGCCTGGTGCCCCGGGGCCCCTGAACTAATCGCGCTCGAGGAGGGGGAAAGATCGCCTCTGCTCGTGCACCTCGGCGGCGCGGCGCCGACCGTGACGCTCTGGCCGGTGGCGCGTCGCCGCTACGCGCGGTTCAACCTGAAGCCTGCCGCCTACGCCTCGCCCGAGGACCTGGCCGACGCCATCCGCGCGCTGGGCGATCCGCACCTGGTGGCCAGCGTGCGCCTGACGGGCGCCTCGGGCGTCACCCAGTTCATCGACACAGCCGACCTCCACAGCCGCCTGGCCGGCGCGTTCCTGGCGCTGGAGATCGTTGACGAGTCGCTGCCGCCGACGGACGCCTTGGCCGCCGCCCCATATCCGGACCTGTCGGTGGCCGGCAAGTTCGTGGCCGTGGCACGCCGGGAGATGGAGCGGTCCGGCACGGACGAAGGCCGACGGCGTGTGGGCGCCGCCCTGCGACTGGGGCTGGCACTGCTGGAAGGACGGCGGCCGGGATGATCATCACCCGCGTCCGGCTACGACGCTTCAAGCGGTTTGCCGACTGGCAGAGCGGGTTTGCCTCTGGCCTGACCGTGATCCGCGGGCCGAACGAAGCCGGCAAGACTACGGTGATGGAAGCCGTCTTCGAGGCGCTCTTCGGCAACCCCGGCCGCGCCGACACAGCCAGCCGGCTGCGCTCGTGGGGCGAGCAGCGGCTGGGCGAGATCACAGTGGAGATGCAGGTCAATGCCGGCCGGTACCTGCTGCGCCAGGACCTGGAGGCGGGCACCATCCTACTCCAGAGCGAGGACGGGCGGGATCGTCTGGAAACCTACCGTGACGTTCAGAAGCGGCTCCTAGAATGGATCGGGCTGGCCTCGGAAGGCGCCTACCGCGCCACGGCCTTCGTCGCTCAGGCCGACCTGGCGCGCGTGAGCGAAGACCGCCGGCTCTTGAGCACGCACCTGTCCAGGATTCTCAGCGGCGCGGGGGTGGAGAGCGTCCAACAGGCGGTGCTGTGGCTCAACGACCGCCGCGCACGACTGGCGGGCGAACTCCAGGGCGCACGAGGGGCCGCCGAGCGGATCGCCGACCTGCGCGCGCAGCTGACGTCGATGCGGGAGCGCGAGGAGCGCGCGCAGCGCCACCGAATGGAACTCCGCACAGTCCTCCAGCGGCTGGAAGAGGCCGAGCGGGCAACGGCCGAGAAGGCCGAGCTGCTCCGGATCGCGAAGTGGGCCAACGATCTCCAGCAGCGCGAGCAGTCCCTGATCGAAGAGCAAGCGGCGACGAAGGAGCACCTGGCACGCGTGGAGGACCTCCTGGCACGGCGGGCCAGGCTCGACGCAGAACTCTCCGAGTTCTCGTCGCAGCAGGAAGCGCTGATCGCCGATCTCTTCCACGCACGCCGACAGTACCTACAGCTGGACTCGAATCTGGCCACGGCCCGCGAGCAGGCCGAGCGGGAAGAGCGGGTGCTCGAACACCTGGCCACGCGCCACCAGCTCGCGATACGCGTGGGCAGCATGGGCTGGTCCCTGGCCGGCGCCGGCGGGCTCGCGGTCATCGGCGGGACCGTGATCATGATCGTGTGGAACAGTCTGTTCGGATTGATACCGCTCATCCCGGGCGCCATTGCCACCCTCGTCGGCCTGCGCTATCGTGGCCGGATCACGGAGGCGGGCAGCGACTATCGTACCCAGGAGCAGCGGGTGCTCGACCTGCGCCGGCGCGTCGAGGTGATGCAGCGCCAGCTGGCTGAGGCCGACGCGATGGTCGGGGCGCGCCTCCAGGCGATCGGCGGCGCGACACTGGAGGACGTCGAGCGGCGATACTCGCGGTTCATGGATCTCCTCCGGGAGCGCGAGGAGGTGCGCGCATTGCTGCGGCAGGTGCGCGGGGCCGATCCCAAGGCGGCGCTGGAAGGCCGCCTGCAGCAGATCGCGGAGGAACTGGCCAGCGTCCGGGCGACCATCGAGACCCTGCCGAGGGGCGCGCTGCGTGGGCAGGCCCCTGGCACCGGGCAACTTGAGCAGGAGACAAAGGCGCTGACCGCAACGCTGCAGGAGCTGCGGGAGCAGCGTGCCAGGCTGGAAGGGGTACTGGACGAATTGCGCGACCGGAGCGACGACGCCGCGTGCCTTGAGGAAGACGTGGCTAGCCTTCAGGCTCAGGCGGAGCGCGATCGGAAGACGCTGGAGGTCATCGACCTGACAGCGCGCATGCTGGAAGAGGCCCGGGCGCTCAGCGTCTATCCGGCGCGCGAGCTGCTGGAGCGCCGGGCCGGCGAGTACCTGGCCGTGGCCACCAATGAAGCCTACACCAGGGTAGGGCTCGACGACCGCACCCTGCGACCGCGGGTATGGGTAGCGGCGGCCGGTGGCTGGAAGGACGCCGCAGATCTCAGCCAGGCCACCAGCGACCAGCTCTACCTCTGTCTGCGCCTGGCCCTGCTCGATGTGATCGCAGGCGACCGGCGGCCGCCCCTGTTCCTCGACGAGCCGTTTGCCCATCTCGACGACTCGCGGCGGCGGGCGATGATCCCGCTGCTGGGCGCGGCTGCGAAGAACCGCCAGGTCTTACTGTTCACGTGCTGGTCCCACTACGATGGGGTGGCCGACCAGGTGGTCGTGCTGGACCGCGCCGCGGGTTGACGAAGATCGCCGAACCGGCCGACCCTGGCCTTCGTTCCGTTCCCGAGGCCCGTCTAGCTGGTCGAGATCGCGCTGTACCACACGAGGTGCGCCGTAAATCGAGGAGAGGACATCTCGGGCACATTGCCTGATAGATGAACCTGTTGGTCTAAGCGAGGAGTCAAGTGGAAGGAAACCTGGTCAACTTCATAATCGTAGGGTTTATTGCACAGGTCATCGACGGCGCCCTGGGAATGGCGTACGGGGTCAGTTCGACCACTTTCTTGCTCAGCATTGGCATCGCACCGGCCCCGGCAAGTGCCAGTGTGCACACGGCAGAGATATTCACGAGTGCCGTGTCTGGGCTCTCGCACCTCCGGTTCGGGAATGTCGATCGAAGGCTTTTCAAGACACTCTTGATACCAGGAGTCGTAGGCGGAGCATTGGGAGCCTACATTCTTACCGCGATGCCCGGGTCAGCGATAAAGCCTTTCGTCGGCATTTACCTGCTCGTGATGGGCGTCATGATACTTGGAAAAGCCCTCAAGAAACATAAGGAGACAGGAGCAAAGACCAGACTTGTGCCGTTAGCACTGGCTGGAGGGTTTCTTGATGCGGTTGGGGGCGGGGGCTGGGGTCCGATTGTCACATCCACCCTGGTCGCAAGAGGACACAATCCCAGGCTTTCGATTGGCTCAGTTAACCTAGCCGAATTTTTCGTAACAGTTGTTCAGGCCGTGACCTTCTTCGCAATCCTTGGTCTGGCGAACTGGCGGATCATTCTTGGTCTCGTCATCGGAGGTGTCCTGGCCGCTCCCCTCGCGGCTCGTGTCACCAGGACACTGACGCCCAGGACCCTGATGATCCTGGTCGGAGGGTTGGTCATGGCTCTGAGCATCAGAACTATATACCTGGCACTATTGTGACAGCCGAGCACGTGCACCCTGCGTCTGCGCGCACCCGCGCACTCCAGCACACACGCTCTCGCCGAAGGGGTGCTACTGGTATCCGCGCGGCCGAAGGCGGTCAAACGTCGATGTCGTGGACTGGGGCCGCCGCGGCCCCAACAGGATGATTACCCTCAATGCGCTCCGGGTCCTGAAGGTGACCGGCCGGCTCTCATAGCCTCTGGGATGGCCACGCTCATCCTCATCAAGCACTCGCTTCCGAAGATCGTCCCCGACGTCCCGGCCAACCAGTGGCGCCTCTCGGGGGAAGGCCGGCAGCGATGCGAGGCCCTGGCCGACAGGCTGAAGGCGTATCACCCCGATGTGATTGTCACCAGCGTCGAGCCCAAAGCGCAGGAGACCGCGGAGATCGTGGCCGAGAGGCTGGGGATACCCCTGGAGACACTGCCAGACCTGCACGAACACGACAGGAGCGGCGTCCCGTTCTTCACCCCGGAGCAGTTTGAGGCGGCCGTCGCCGGATTCTTTGCCCAGCCCGCAAAGCCGGTCCTGGGG
>JACQHU010000170.1 GCA_016198805.1 Armatimonadota bacterium | reverse complement strand
GCGAGGGAAGGGGGTCGGGGGGTTAGGTTCTCGGCCGCTAGATGCCACCGAGAACCGCTCTATTGCATTTCAATCGCGCTGGAGGTGTTGGTCATGGCGCGCACCGTTGACGTCCACGCTCACCTGGTCCCGCCCCGGGTGCTCGACGCGATACACGCCGATGGTTCAGCTCACGGGTTCACGGTCGTGGCTGGCGCTGGTGGCGTGCCCCGGGTCGTCACCGGAGGATCGAGTCGGTCGCGTTCGCTCGACCCGTTCTTTCTCGACGTGGACGGCCGAATCGAGTGGCTCGACCGGTACGGCGTCGAAGTGCAGGCGATTGCGCCGGTAGCGAGTCTGGTCGACTATCGCGCGCGGCCGGAGGATGCGGCCTGGCTGGCTCGAATCTTCAACGTCGAGCTCGCCGAGATGGCGTCCCGCCATCCCGATCGGCTGGTCGGAGTCGCGTCGGTGCCGCTGCAAGACGCGGCCCTGGCCGCGGCCGAGCTCGAATATGCTGTCCAGACGCTCGGCTTGCGGGCCGTGCAGATCGCCACGAACGTTCGAGGCCGCCACCTCGACGGCCCCGAGCTCGACCCTTTCTGGGCGAAGGCGCAGGAGCTTGAGATCCTGGTCATCCTTCACCCGGCGGCGGTCAGCGCGGCGGAGCCTTTGAAGGACTACCACCTGGGCACTGTGCTGGCCTTCCCGTTCGACACGGCCGTCGCCGCGGCGAGCCTGATCTGTGGCGGCGTGCTGGAGCGGTTTCCGCGGCTCGACGTCTGCCTTCCCCACGCGGGCGGCCTGCTGCCCTATCAGATCACCCGTGTCGACCGCGCCTACGAGGTCGGTCTTATTCCGCAGACGCTTCCCCAGCCGCCCAGCGCCTACCTCGAGCGGTTCTACTTCGACGCCGTGCTCGACGACCCCTCGGCGCTGAAGCTCCTGATCGAGAAGGTCGGCCCCGACCGGCTCCTCCTCGGCACCGACTGCCCCTTCGAGATGGCGATCGACGCCGTCAAAACGGTCGAGAGGATCCCCGATCTCACCACCCGGCAGCGGGAATCGATCCTGGGTGGGGTCGCGACGCGGCTCCTCCGCCTCACGACCTGAGCGCCCGCGCAACCGGTCCCAAGAACAGGGCAGGCGAGGAGATGATCCTCGCCTGCCCTGTTCTTGGGGCCTTTCGCCCTTCGCCCTTCGCCCTGCCTAGACTTGCTTCCGGCTGTCCTGCTGGAGCAGCCTCACAATAAGCTTGCCGATCGGGTCGAAGTGGTCGTCCACAACCCGCTCCTTGAGCGGGATGATGGCGTTGTCGGTGATGTGGATGTGCTCCGGGC
>JACQHU010000171.1 GCA_016198805.1 Armatimonadota bacterium | reverse complement strand
GCCGTCCTGGCCGGGATCGTCCTCGCCCTCTTCCCGCTTTCTCGCGGCGGCCCGGCCAGCCCTCGCGCGATTCCTGAGTTCCCTCCATCACCTGCCCCGGAGCAGCCTGCGCTCATCTGGTGGTGGGGCCTGGCGGCGCTGGTCCTCATCGGGCTGGTGGGCGCGGCAGCCCCGGAAGTCCGCCACGATGCCCTGACGGCCCACCTGCCGATTGCCCGCGAGTTCGCAGCCCGCGGCGCGATCGTCGAGATGCGGCAGAACGCGGCGAGCTATTTTCAGCACAACGCGGACCTCCTCTACGCCATGGCCAACGTACTGCTCCCCGGAGAGGCGGTACCCAAGTTCTTGCACGTTTTCTCCGGTGTGGCCGCCAGCCTGCTTGTCTACGATGTCGGGGCCCGGATGTGGAACCCGCGGGTCGGGCTGGCCGCTGCGGCGGTGGTCGCCGGAACGCCGCTGGTCTGGTGGGTCGGAGGATCGGCGTACACCGACCTGTGGACGATGCTCTTCGGGATCGGAATGCTGGCAGGGCTCGTGCTCTACTCCCGTCGGCCCGGCGCGGGGCGTGCGCTGCTCGTCGGCCTCATGGCCGGGGCGGCAGTCGGGGTCAAGATCACTGCCGTCGTCGTGGTAGCGCCGCTGGTCGCGGTGTTTCTCCTGCGCGTAGCCCGCACCCGAAGCGCGGAACGCCCGTGGCTGGCGCTGACGGCGTTCCTCGTCGGCGTCGCGGCGACCGGCGCCTTCTGGTATGTCAGGGCGTGGCTGTTGACGGGAAACCCCGTGTTTCCCCTGCTTGGTGGGATCTTTCGGGGACCGTATGGAGGCTCTGGCACGACCGGTTCCGTCGCGGCCATCTTCGGCATGGGCAGCACGCCGTGGGATTTCCTCCTCCTCCCGTGGCGCGTGACGCGCTTCCCGGGCCGGTTTGTGGAAGACGGCAACATCGGAATCGTCTACCTCACCCTCGTGCCAGCCGCGGTGCTCGCAGTCGCCCGACGTCAGGTGCCGCGATTCGTGGCGGGGGTGCTGGCGGCGGCGGGGCTGATCTGGTTTCTGACTGCCCAGTATCTCAGGTACTTCCTGCCGGCCCTGCCGCTTGCGGCGCTGATCGGGGCGGCAGGAGTCTTCGCCCGATCTGCCGCCGCTCCCAGCCCTCTTGTGTCCGCCCTGATCCTGACCCTGGTCCTCTCCCTCGGCGCAGGCACCTGGGTCGCTCCCGGTGCTGCATACTTCCCCTACCCCGTCGTGGCACGGACGATGACTCGAACCGCCTATCTGGATCGCTACCTGAGCGGCTTCACGCTGGCCGCGTATGCCCGGTCCCTGCCGCCCTCCGCACGGATCTACAGTGTCGGAGAGGACAAGGCGTTTCTGTACGGCCAGTTCTTTGTGCCGGCGTCCTGGTACGGCCGCATTGGATACGGCGGGCTCGCCGGGGCTGTCCGCACGGCCCGCACCGGTGCCAAGATCCAGACGATCCTGACGCAGGCCGGCTTCACCCACCTGATCGTGTATGTGCCGATCGCAGCCGGCTGGGGCGGGCCCGGCAGCTGGATCGCTCGCGAAGCGCTCTGGGAGGAGGGTCCCCGCCTGGAAGACGGCGCCGACGAGTACTACTTGTTCGATCTCCGGCACCCGGACGGCCCCCGCCGCAGGGGACCGGAGGTGTCGGTGGACCTGAAGACAGTGACTGCCGCAGGATTCTCATCCGGCCAGATGCCCGTGCAACCAGGCGTCCTCTACGCGCTGGACGCGCGGGTCCGATCGGGGTCACCCGGCGCGAAGGCGCGTCTGGCCGTTCAGTGGATTGGCGAAGGCGGCCGGGAATTGGGTCCGCCGACGTGGCGTGAGGTGGAGAGTGGATCGACCTGGACGAGGCGGGCCCTGGCGCGGTCGGCGCCCTCAGGCGCCCGCCACGCCCTTGTCCACCTGGCGCCCGTGGGGGACGGCGTCCAGTTCGACGCCCTGCGCTTCTACGAGTTGCGGTAGGCCAGACGCGTCGGCTGCGGCGCCGTCTGCGGACAGGGCCGCCCGGTACCACTCGATGGTGTGGCGGAGCCCCTCCTGAAGCGGGACGCGCGGGCTCCAGTCCAGCCTGGCCTGCGCGGCGCTGATGTCGGGACAGCGCCTGTGTGGATCGTCCGCCGGGCGCGGCACGTGCGCGATCGGCACCTCGGTGCACGTCAGGCGCCGGATCATGCCGGCCAGGTCCAGGATCGAGTGCTCCTGCGGATGGCCCAGATTGATCACGTCCCCCGCCAGCCCATCCAGGGTCGTCAGACGGGTGATGCCTTCCACGAGATCGCCGACATAACAAAAGCTGCGCGTCTGATGACCGCTGCCGTGGACCAGAATCGCCTGGCCCTGCAGGGCCCTGACGATGAAGGTCGGGATCACGCGCCCGTCGTCGCGGCGCATCCGTGGACCGTAGGTGTTGAAGATGCGCGCGATGCGCACGTCGAGTCCCCAGGCGCGGTGGGACGCCATCGCCAGCGCCTCGGCGTATCGCTTCCCCTCGGCGTACATGCTCCTGGGACCCACCGGGTCGACCCGGCCTGCGTAGTGCTCTCCCTGCGGATGCACGTCCGGATCCCCATACACCTCACTGGTCGAGGCCAGCACATAGCGCGCCCCGCAGGCGCGCGCGACCTCCAGCGTGTGCAGCGTCCCCAGCGCGTTGGTCGTCAGGGTGTGAATCGCATGCCGCCGGTACGCCGGTGGGCTGGCAGGGGACGCGAAGTGCAGCACGAGGTCCACAGGACCGGGGAGCGCCAGGGGAAGCGTCACATCATGGTGGATGAACTGGAAACGGGCATCCCCACGGAGGTGGGCCAGGTTCTCCTGGCGCCCCGTCAGCAGGTTGTCGACCGCCAGGACCTCCCATCCGTCGGCAAGGAACCGGTCGCTGAGGTGCGATCCAAGGAATCCGCAGGCTCCCGTGAGCAGCACACGGCGAGATCCGCTGATGCTCCCCATTCCCACCCTCCCTGCGCCGCGCGCGGCTCAACGCGCCCGCTCCCACCGGAGGGCTTCGTCGTCCGGGGCTCGATTACCTTATGCTGACGTGGACAGGGATCAGGGATCCCCGACAGGTCTCTCGGGCCCTGCGGGGGCTTGTGGGCCGGCGCGCAGCGCAGGTTCCTCTGGAACCTCTGAATCCTCCGGCACCCCGGTCTCTTCCGGCACCCTGGTCTCCTCACCCGGCACGCCTCCAGGCGGGGCCGGCTCACCGGGGGCGCCTGGAGCCGCACCCCTGGCGCGTACCTGCAGAGACCTCAGCCGGTTCAGGATCGCTGCCACCTCATGGCGCCTTGGCATCGCATGCTCGCCCGGGTGCCCTTCCGGCATCGCGAGGACGCCGAGGCTGGACGCCTCGATATCGGCGAACACGCGGTCCAGCGCCTCCACCAGCGAGGTGTTCCCGTCGATGTACCCCTTCTCCAGCGCATACAGGATCGCGTCGCCTGCGGCGCGGGCCTGGCTCTGATCGACCATCTGGGCAAGCGCCGCCAGGTCGACGGTCTCGCGCCCGACGCCCAGCGCCCCGCGGCCGCGCACTTCGCTCCACAGGCGGCGGCCGCGCCAGCCGCCGAACCCTCGAGGCTGCGGAAACCGCGGCGCGGGCAGACCCACGCCAGCGCCCTCAGGGGCGCGTCGTCCTCCTGATGTCGCCACCAGGCTCCGCGCGCGATCCGTGGCGGTCATCGGCTGAAAGCCGTCCATGACGATCACCGTATCGGCGACCTCCAAATAGTCTCCGAGCCCGCTGAGCGCCACGATGGAGGAGATGCCGTGGGATTCCCACAGCGGGCGCACGACGTCGATCAGCCGGACAAGCCGCTCGCGGCTCCGGGGGATGAGCTGCTGCATGAGTGCGTCGCGAGCGAGAAACGCGGCGGTGCCGTCGTCCTCATCGAACAGCAGCAGGCGGGTGCCGACCTCCAGCGCCTCGGCGACGGCCGCGGCCGTTGAGGTGGTCCCCGTCGCGTGCTCGACGGAGAACGCGGTGGTCTCCGGCCGGCCGGGAACTTCACGGATGAAGGCGCTGATGTCGACCCGCTCGATGCGCCTGCCCGGTTCGGCCCGGATCACCACAGCATCCGGGTGGGTCGCCACCAGTTCTCGCCCGTCGCCCGGGATGTGCGGATAGACGCCGCGGCTGATGGCCGCCAGGAGAGTCGACTTCCCACTGTACGCGCCACCGGCGACCACGGTCACGCCGCGGCGAATGCCGAGCCCTCGCACCGGCCCGCGATGGGGCAGCGTCCCGATGACGGCCAGTTCCTCCGGCGCGCGGATCGGCTGCGCGCGCCCGCCGCGCATCGGGCCGTCACCGGATGCGGCCTCCCGCGGCAGCACCGAGCCATCAGCGATGAAGGCCACCAGCCCCAGGTGAGGGAGACTCTCGCGCAGCGCCAGGTAATCCTCGACCGTCTCCACGTGACGGCGGGCTCCATCCGCGTTGAGGTTGGCCCACATCAGCCCGGCGTCCACCACGAGGGGCAGCTCGTCGAAGAACAGTTGCTGGGCCGCCTTCGCCAGCGCCTTGCGGCCCTCGGCGGGCAGGCCGACCGCCAGCCGCACTTCCACCCAGTCCTCTTCCATGGTGCACGCAGTCCGCGGCAGCACTGCCTGCGAGCCGGCATCGACGGCCAGCGGCGGGGTCCGGCCCGTCCAGCGGGTGCGCACGTGCCGACGGATCGCCTCGTGCACGGCCCGGGCCAGATAGTCCCGGGCGGCCATCCGCCGCGGCGGGGAGTCCCACAGCGTCCTGGGCACCTGCGCTTCCGCCTGGTCGATGCGCACGCGTGCGCGCGTCGCCCCGGCCATCGGGTCGGTCTGGATCGCGTCGAGATACAGCACGAAACGATCGAAGCGGTACCCTCCGGCCAGTTCCTGATAGGCCTGGAAGGGCTTGCCGTTGATGACGATCAGTTTGTCGCGCAGTCTGTCAGACGGAAGGATTTTCAGGATCACCGACCTCCGGCGCCGGCCCTCACCACGCGGTGACCGCGGGCACGCCGGCCGCCAGTCCCAGGCGCTGCCGGGCGATCTGGACCGCTCCCTCGAGCTGCGTATCGCGGCCCTGGTCGAGATCGGCGACCGACAGCACGACCTGCACATCGGGCGACACGCCGGCCCCGTCCAACCGCCGGCCCTGCCCTGAAGCCAGGCGCATGATGGTCACCCACAGCGCCGACCCGTCCGAGAGATCGAACGTCGCGGCGGCCGTGACGGCGCCGCTGGTCTGCTCCCCCACCAGCACGGCCCGGCCCTGTTCCTGCAGGGCCGAGGCCAGCAGCTCGCTCGCAGAGGCGCTGCCTCCGTCGATGAGCAACACCAGAGGCACGTGGGAGGGCAGCATGGGCACCTCGGACGTCCGGAACGTCTGCGTTTGCCCGCCGCGGCTGGCCTGGAACACCGCCCGGCCCGGCGGCAGCAGGGCGTTGAGCACGAACATCAGCTCGTGCACGTACCCACCTTCATTGCCCCGGACGTCGAGGACCAGCGCCCGCATGCCGGTGCCCAGGAGGCGATCCAGCGTCTGGCGGAACTCGATCCCGACCCGGTCAACGAAGAACGAGTAGAGCTGCAGGTACCCGACCCCGCCATCCAGGATCTTCGCCTGGAAGATCGGGGGCACCCGAATCGGCGCGCGCGTCACCGTGAAGGTCAGCGGGCCGGGCGCGCCCGGACGTTCCACCACGATGGTCACCGTGGTGCCGGTCGGACCGCGGATCATCCCGGCGAGCTGCCCGGGCTGCACTCCCGCCGCGGGCACGTTGTCCACCCGGACGATCCGATCAAAGGGCTGAATGCCGGCGGCGGCGGCCGGACTTCCCGGCACGACGTCCCGCACGTAGAAGCGGCCTTCGCGCGCCATCAGCACGATACCGACGCCCGAGAACTGTGCCTGTCGGCGGGCCCGGGCCTGAAACTCCTGGTTGACGTCGGGGCTGACGAAGCCGGTGTGCGAGTCCTCCAGCACGGCGGTCATGCCCCGGATCGCCGCGTGGGCCAGCGCGGTCGGCGTGAGGCGACCGCCTGCCGCCCGGACCGCCTCTTCAAACTGCGCGCGAAATGCCGAGGTCGCCTGCGCGTCACTCACCCCGGCACCGATCTCGGCCAGATCGGCCTGGATGCCGGCCGCCGAAAGCGCCGCCCGCAGCCCCCGGATCGCCCCATTGAGCAGCATGACCGCATCGAGGCGATCCACGTAGTTCTCGCGCAGCACCCCCAGCGCTTCCAGGACCAGCCCGACGTTGGCCTGCGCGGGCCGCGGAGCCGCGAGCGGCAGGCCCGCAAGCGCCAGGGACAGGACGAGAACAGCAACGGGAAACCGGAACCAGATGCGCCTCATCGCGTGTTCCCGACACCCGAAGGCGGCCGCACCGCGGGCTGCGCCACGCCGAGGCGCTGCCGCGCCAGCGCCATCGCCTGCTCCAGTTGATGGTCGCGTCCCTGATCCAGCAGGGCCAGGGGTTGAGGCACCTGCACGTCGACCGCCACGCCGACATTCTCCAGACGTCGGCCCAATCCGGTGGTCAGGCGCTGGACCGTCACGCTCAGCGCCGAGCCGTCTGAGAGGTTCAGGAGGATGCTGGCCTCAACCGCGCCGCTGGTCTTCATCCCGAGCAGCGTCGCCCGCCCGTGCTCCTGCAGGGCCGCGGCCATGAGCTCGGCCGCTGATGCGGTCCCCTCGTCGATAAGCACGACGATGGGCATGGCCGCCGGCAGCAGCGGGGCACCTGAGGTCCGGATGATCTGCTTCCGGCCACCCCGGTTCGTCTCCTGGATGACCGGGCGTCCGGGCGGCAGCGCAGCGTTGAGCGCCGATGAGAGCTCGTGGATATACCCGCCGTTGTTGGCCCGGAGGTCCAAGACCAGCGCCTTCATCCCGCCGACCAGCATCTGCCTGAGGCCGTCGCGGAAGTCACGGCCGGACCGCTCGACGAACTGGTAGAACTGGAGGTAGCCGATCCCGCCGTCTCGCACGGTTGCCTGAAAGACTGCAGGGACCTGGATGGGCGCGCGCCTGAGGGTGATGGTGATCTGGTCGGGCTGGCCGGGGCGCTCGACGACGATCGAGACCGAGGTCCCGGCCGGCCCGCGGATCAGGCCGGCCACCCCATCGACCGGGAGGCCGGTGGTAGGGACGGTGCCGATCCGGACAATGCGATCGAACTGCCGCACGCCAGCGGCCTGGGCCGGACTGCCGGGGATCACGTCGCGCACATAGTACCGGCCTTCGCGCGGCATCAGCACGATGCCGGCGCCGGAGAACCCGGCCTGCCCCTGCTGGCGCAGTTGCCGTTCGCGGTTTTGCTCCGGCGTGATGAAGCCGGTGTGGGAGTCGTTCAATGTGGCCGTCATCCCGCGGATGGCGGCATACGCCAGGGCTGTCGTGCTTACGCGGCCGGAGGCGGCGCCGACGGCGGCGTCGAACCGGCCGCGGAAGAGGGTCTCCACCTGCCGGCTCCCGACCCCGGCCGTGATGTCCGCCAGATTGGCCTTCACGCCCGCCGCCGACAGCGCCCCTCGAAGCCCGCCGATCGCGCCGTTGAGCAGCCCCACCGGGTTCACAGCATCGACGTACCGGGTCTGCAGGTGACCCAGCGCCTCCAGCACCAGGCCGGCGTCTGCCGCCTGGACGCGCGGCGGTGCGGCCAGCGGCAGCAACGCCAGCGCCAGGAGCAGCAGAGCGGTCGGCAGGGCTCTGCGCACTCAGATCACCGGCCGGAACGGAACCAGGCGGATCAGCCAGGTGTTGAGGGTGAAGAGCAGGTCGGTCACCATCGCCGTCCCCATGACCAGCAGGAACACCCCGCTGACGCTGGTGACCACCCGGGCGTTGCGGCGCAACCATCCCATGGCGTCGAACGCCGCGGTCATCAGCACCGCCGTCACCAGGAACGGCAACCCGAGACCCAGCGAGTACGCGAACAGCAGCAGGGCGCCGCTGGCGGCGGTCTGCGAGGCGGCCGCCAGCG
>JACQHU010000169.1 GCA_016198805.1 Armatimonadota bacterium | reverse complement strand
GTGTTGACGACCCGGCCCTGCACGATGATATCGCCGTAGGCCCGATGGAACCGCACATGTTCCTCGACCAGGTGGGGATCGGCCACCACGTCGTCGTTGAGGAACAGAATCCACTCCCCTTGGGCCGCCTTGATGCCCAGGTTGTTGGCGGATGCCGGTCCTCGCTTCCCGGGGGTCTGCCTGACATAGCGAACGGCCGGGGGCCCGGTGCGTCCGGCCGCTTCGACCACGTCCTGCGTCCCGTCGGTGGACCCGTCGTCGACGACCACCACCTCGTACCGGTCCGCAGGATAGGTCTGATGCGCGAGCGCATCCAGCACTCGCTTCAGAACCTCCCGCCGGTTGAGCGTGGGGATGACGACGCTGAGATCGCACTGCGCCACGGTGCTATTGTACTTCTTCACCCGACCCCGGTGTCGCCCGCTCGGCGCGCCGTTTGATGGCCCCCAGCCACATCCGGCGGATCAATGCGCTCCCGGGATAGATCACCGGCCAGTAGGCCGCGAACTTCCGCCGCGCGACCGGGTCGGCGACGGCGACCCGCGTCTCAGTGCGGATGATCGTCGAGCCGCCGCAGGATTCTTCAACGGAGAAATTGATAGCCGCCCGCGCGTAGTCAGGTCGATCAAAGGCCAGGAATTCTGCGGGCGTCGTCACCGACGGCGGTTCAGTCCCCAGGACCTTCCAGAACTGGCCGATGGTGCCCAGCACGAGTTCGCGGTCAGGCTCCTCGGCCAGGAGGACGAACCCTCCGCGGAGCGCCTGCTCGATGATCGGCCGTCTGCGCGCCAGCCCCGGCCGGCCTCTGCCCGCCAGCCGGGCCGGCAGTGCTCGCACCCAGAGCAGGGCGCTGGCCAGTGGGACGTCGGCCGGGGTCACGTCCCTCACTGCCCGGAAGAGGCGCGAGGGCGAGGCCCGGACGCGCATCGCGTGCACTTCGCGGAAGTGGTAGTCGGGAAGGAAGGTGTCCAGCAGCATGGCGCCCGTGCTGCGCTCTCCGTGCTCCAGGTGCCTATCTGGTATCGATGGCCACCGACGCCGTCCCCGCGGGGAGCAGGCTAGTGTCTGCCGGCGGACCGGAACCAGTCGAGGGTCTGGGTGATGGCCTCGCGATGAGGCGTGACATGGACGCCGAAGGCCCGCGCGTACTTCGTGTGGTCCACGACGAACGGGCGCGTCACCTGGTAGAGTTGTTCCTTCACGGCCCGCAGCGTCGGGTTGACCAGAGCCAGCAGCGAGATCGCTGGGGTGGGAGCTGCGGAGAGTCGGAACGCCGTCCCGGCTTCCTCGAAGACCAGCTGGACGAACTGCCGCGTCGTGATCGTCTCCGAGCTGGGAATGTGCCAGACCTGCCCCAGGGACTCGGGACGCTCACCCAGCGTCACCAGGCCTCGCGCAAAATCGTCGAGGAACGTGTACGTATGCAGCAGGTCGGGGTTGCCGAGGACCTGCGCGGGCCGTCGGGCCAGCGCGCGCGGGAAGATGCGCTCTCCCGCCATTGACTGAAGCGCATGCGGCCCAAAGAAGTCGGACCCGCGGCCGATGGTCGCCCGAAGTTTCCCGCTCTCGTGCGCGGCCAGCACCATCCGGGCCAGCGACGCCCGCGTCCGGCCGTTGGGTCCGGGAGCGCGATCCGGAAGATCCTCCGTCAGCGGGCCCGAGACCGGACCGTACATGTAGAGGTTGTCGCCGTAGACGAGCGCGGCGCCGGCCGACGCCGCGCCGTCGATGATCCCGGCCATGATCGGCGGTAGCTTTGCCGGCCACTGGTGGTACGGCGCGCTGGCGCAGTGGTAGACGACCGCCGCTCCCCGGCATACGCGGCGGGCGCTGGAGGGGTCGGTCGCATCGGCCGCGGCGATCTCGACGTCCCGCGGCACGGGAGCCCGCCCCGAGCGGCTAACCATGCGGACGCGACGGCCCATGGAAACCAGCGCCCGCATAACCGCCAGGCCCAGCGGCCCAGCCCCAAAGACGACGTGCACTACTCCTCCCGCCTATCCGCGGCCTCTGGCCATCTTCCGGATGGTGTAGGCGATCCAGAACACGTTCCAGGCCGCCAGCACCATGCCGGCCAGCGCCAGCCGGGTGACGTCCACGATGGGCTTCACCTTGGTGTCCTGGCCGCTGATCTCCAGGACGGCCACCGGCCTGACGGAGACGCCTCCTCCGCCCCCGCCGCCCTCGCCTGTTTCCTCTTCCTCCTTCTCCCTTTCGTTGCTTCGGCCCGCCCCGAACCCGAAGCCATAGGCGACCTTCGCAACGGGAATGATGGTCCGGCCGTTCACCTGAAACGGTTCACCGAACACCGTCTTCACCGTGGCCCGCTCATGCACCTGACCGATCCGGTTCATCAAATCCTCAAGCATCGTAGACCCTCCCTGGTGCCTTCGCCGTATCCATGCACCTGCTCGATTCCATCCTAATCGGCGCACGAACGACCCGCCACGCCCGGCCGTGACCCCTGATGAGGCTAGCGCGGTGCCGGGGCCAGCGGAATCGGTCGTTCACCCGATGCCGCAGGCCCGGGCCTCTGGTTGGCTGGATGGAGTGAAGACGGAGAGACAGCCTCTGGCATCCAAAGATGGCGGTCGGCATTTGGTAGATACCGGCGTCACATGACTCCGAACAACGGGCAGAATATCCGCAACCCTAACCAGATGAGCACGCCGCCGGTCAGGTCGAGCCAGATTCCTGAGGTAATCATCTCGCCCAGCGGTACCATCCCCGACCCGTAGACGATGGCATTGAAGGGCGTCGAAACCGGCAGCATGAACCCGAACGACGCCCCCAGCGCGGCCCCGAGGCCCGGCGGGATCGGGCTCACCCCGATACCGGCCGCCACCGCAATGACCGTGGGGATGATCATGCTCGCCGACACGGTGTTAGACGACACGGCTGTTCCTCACCACGTGTTCGGCGACGCTCCCGAAGAACACTTTGGCGAGCCCGGTCCGACCACGGGTGCCCATGACGATCAGGTCGGCCTTCAGTTCGCCGGCCACATCCAGGATGACCGGGCGCGGCGATCCATCCCGGATGATCGTCCGGGATCCCGGAACCCGGGCCGCAAGACGCCTCATCTCCTCCGCGGCTTCGGCCCGGGCGCGCTCGGCCAGTTCGATGGTGGCCGGCATGGCGGCCATCTCGGGGGGCAGCCCGGCCAGGGCCGCCAGGCTGAGGTCGAGGACGTGCAGCAAGATGACTTTCGCGTCGAACCGCTTCGCCAGCATGGTCGCCCGGTTCAGGGCCGGCTCCGCTCCTGGCGAGAAATCGGTCGGCGCCAGAATCCTGGTGATCCTGGCCGTCCGCGCGCGCTGTCTCTTTCTGCGCGTCTCCTGCGACTGCCCGCGTGCCGTCTGCGCCTTCCGTGCCACCCGTATCACCTCACTCTGGCTTTTCCTGTAGTATTCTGGCGGTCCTCCCCCGTGATCATGCCACGCGAAGCGCGGGATGTCGCTCCTGTTGGGACCCGAGCCGGAATCGGGCATGCGCCCGATGGCCCCTGCCCCCACCTCGGGGCTACGCTGAACCTGCGGGTTCACCGTCCGCCGGAAGACGCGGACAGATCGGAGGGGGAACGACGATGCAGACCGCCGGGGACATCATGACCAGGGACGTGGTGGTGCTCACGCCGGAGATGTCAGTGGCAGAGACCAGCGACGTGCTGACGCGCTACCGCATCCACGGCGCGCCTGTCGTTGATGAAACGGGCATGCTGATCGGCATGGTCAGCCTGGTCGACCTGGTCGGACGGGTGGGCGATACCGTCGCAGACGTCATGACTTCTGAGCCGGTCTTCGCCTCCACGGACACGCCCGTGGACGAACTCGCCGGGCTGATGCTCGACCAGATGGTCCGGCGGGTGCCCATCGTGGAGGGCGGCCGGGTGGTCGGCGTCGTCAGCGCCAGCGACATCATCCAGGTCTTCCTGAACCTTCACGACGCCGGCATCGAGCGGGAGGCGGGCGATCAGGAGGCGGCACAGATCGCCAGCCGTCGGCGCGCGCGGCGCAGCCGCCGGGTGGTGAAGCGGTGATCCGGCATGACCACGATTGATCTCGCCGGGCGCATCGAACACGCGGTGTTGAGCCCGCAGGCGACCGAGAAAGATCTCCAGGATGCGGTGCGGGTGGCGGTGCGGTGGGGCGTCCGGGCCCTGGTCGTCAAGCCCTGCCATCTGGCTGCCGCAGCGCGCATGCTGGCATCGTCCGATGTCAAACTCGTCACGGTCATCGGCTTCCCTCATGGAGGCCAGACCACTGAGACGAAGGTGTTCGAGACCAGAGAGGCCGTCGCACGCGGCGCGCAGGAAATTGACCTCGTGCTCAATATCGGAGCGCTTCGCCAGCGCGACCTGGCCGCGGTCTTCTACGAGATCCGGGCCGTCGTGGAGGCCGCCGCCGGCCGGCCGGTCAAGGTGATCCTCGAAAACGCCTATCTGGACGACTGGCCGAAGCGGCTGGCGGGCCGACTGGCGGCGCGCGCCGGCGCGTCGTACGTCAAGACCGGCACCGGGTTCGCGCCGACGGGCGCCACCGTCGCGGACGTGGCGCTGATGCGCCGGTCAGTGGGCGGGCGCCTCGGCGTCAAGGCCGCGGGCGGCATCCGATCGTACGCCGATGCGGTAGCATTGGTGGAGGCGGGGGCTGACCTCATCGGGACGAGCCATACCGAGGCGATCCTGACCGAGGCCGCGCGGCGAGCCGCTTGATCACATCTGATCACATCGCCAACAGCCGGCCGCGGCCGGCAGCAAGACCATCGCAGGGGGGAGAGACGATGAGGTTCGCAGGCAAAGTCGCCCTGGTCACGGGCGGCGCGGCGAGGATTGGCGGCGCCACCGCGCTGGGGTTTGCGAGGGAGCGAAGGTCGTGGTCGCCGATGTGAACGCCCGCGAGGGCGAAGAGACGGTCCGCGCCATCCGGGACGGCGGGGGCGATGCCCTGTTCGTGCAGGCCGACGTCTCCAGGAGCGCGGACTGGCAGCGTCTGGTCGACCAGACCCTGTAGGAGGCGTGTCTTACCCGGGCTTCCGCGCCCGGTACAGCCTGAGCGTCCCAAACACCGTCCGGAAGCGGGCAGGCTCCACAACCTCATCGAGCCCGGCGTCCCGGAACATGCCGGGCAGCAGCCCGCCGATCGTGTCCCCCGCTTCCTCCAGCCGCCGCATCACCAGCGAGATGAGGGCCATCAGCGCACCGTCAGGCGGCCCCAGGTCGGCCACGTGGAGTTCCCCGCCAGGCCGAAGGATGCGAAACACCTCCCGTGCCGTACGCTGCTTGTCCTCCCGTGTCAGGTGGTGAAACAGCAGGCTGGCGAAGACGCGGTCGAAGGAGCCGTCTCGGTATGGGAGGTCGAACGCCATCCCCCGATCCAGGGCCACCGCGAGCCGGGCTCTGGTTATCTTGGCCCTGGCGATCTCGAGCACCTTCGGATCCCCGTCAAGCCCGACCACCTCGGCGTCGGGATGCGCCTTCTTGATCAGGATCGCGAGGGTGGCCGTGCCGCACCCCAGGTCGAGGACACGGTGCCCCGGCTGGATCCGGGCCTGCTGGATCAAGCGGGGCTTGAAGGTGAACTCCCGCGTGGTCCACCGGATCAAGGGGTCGTACAGCGGTGTCAGCCAGTCGAGGGAGAGGGCCGGGATGTACCTGTCGCGATGCCCGGGCGGATGCTCAGGAGAGGGCACGGGTCGGCTTCGCGGGCGGATCCAGGCGCAGGTGAGAGACTTCCAGTCCCGCCACGGCCAGCTGCTCGGCCAGGATCAGCGGCGCAGACGTGCGCACGCGGACATACCCCCGCCGCGAGGTGGCATCGATCCGCACGCTCAGGGTCAGCGCGCCCGATCTGGCCTCCAGCAGCGGCGTCAGGACTCCTGCGAGCGCCGTCAGATCGGCGAGACCATTCGGCAGGTCGATCGAGACCCGGACACCCCGGATGTCCCCACCCAGCAGGTGAATGAGCGCGTCGAACAGGTCGGTCTGGGTCACGATCCCCGCGAGCATGCGATGCTCCACCACGGGCAGGGAGCCGATCTTGTGCTCCCGCAGCAGGCAGGCGGCCACCTCCACCGGCTCGTCGGGGGAGACAGTGATCGGGTCAGGAGTCATGACCTCCTTGACCCGCATCCGCCTGAGCAGCGAGGGGGTCTCGGCGGCCTGGAGAGGCGCGGCGG
>JACQHU010000168.1 GCA_016198805.1 Armatimonadota bacterium | reverse complement strand
TTGCGCCGGTGCGGGGCATCGTCCGCGAAGAGGCGTTCGAACGCCCCGGGGCCGCGGTCCAGATCGTGCCGGCGGCCCTCGGCGACGATGCCGGCGTCATCGGCGCGGCGGCGGTGGTCTATGAGCGCCTCGAAGGCAACGCCGACTGATGATCCTGGTCACGGGCGCCGCCGGGAAGACCGGACGGGCCGTCATCCGCGCGCTGGCGGCGCGTGGCGCAGTGGTCCGGGCGCTGGTCAGCCGGCCGGAGCACGTCGACGTGGTCAGGAGTGTGGGCGCGCAGGACGTGATCGTCGGCGACCTGCGCGCCCAGACGGCGGTGGCGCAGGCCCTCCGTGGCGTGCGCGCCGTGTATCACATCTGTCCCAACGTGCACCCCGACGAGGTCACGATCGGCACCGCGATGATCGCCGCGAGCCACGCAGAGGGGATTGCCCATTTCGTCTACCACTCGGTGCTGCTGCCCCAGGTGGAAGCCATGCCGCACCACTGGCAGAAGCTCCGCGTGGAGGAGCGGCTGGTGGGCTCGGGCCTCCCGTACACGATCCTCCAGCCGGCGTCCTACATGCAGAACGTGCTGGCCGGATGGCAGCAAATCGTCACCGCAGGCGTCTACCGGGTGCCGTACGCGCTGGAGACCAGGCTGGGGATGGTGGACCTGGCCGATGTCGCTGAGGCCGCCGCCGTGGTGCTGACCACCCGGGGGCACCAGGCCGCCATCTACGAGCTGGCCGGCCCGGAGGTCCTCAACCAGGTGGAGATCGCCGCCGCGCTGGGCCGGGTCCTCGGTCGCCCGGTCCGGGCCGAGGTGATGCCGCTCGAGATGTGGGAGCGGCAGGCGCGCGCCTCAGGGCTGGGGGATTATCAGGTCCGGACGCTGCTCGCCATGTTTCGATACTACGAACGCCGCGGGTTCTGGGGAACCCCCAACATCCTGCGCTGGCTGCTGGGCCGGTCGCCGACGACCTTCGCGGCATGTGTCGAGCGGACGGTGCGGGACGGCGCCAGGCCCTAACGCCGGTCCCGAGTATCGACCATCCCGGTCCTCGCTACAACGTGGCGGGATCGATCCGCCGCTGCACGAAGTTGGTGTAGACCTCGCCGCGCCTGAAGAACGCGTTGTCCAGGACATTCAGGTGGAAGGGGATCGTCGTCTTGATCCCGGCGATCTCGAATTCCAATAGCGCCCGGCGCATCCGCGCGATGGCCTCGTCGCGACCACGGCCCCAGGTAATGACCTTCGCCAGCAGTGAATCGTAGTGCGGCGGGATCGCATACCCGACATAGCAGTGCGTGTCGACCCGCACGCCCGGTCCGCCCGGGGGCACAAACTCCGTGATGAGCCCCGGCGAGGGCCTGAAGTCGTGCCGGGGGTCCTCGGCATTGAGCCGGCACTCGAGGGCGTGGCCCTGGAACGTCACGTCGCGCTGGCTGATCTGGAGGCGCTCGCCGGCCGCGATGCGGATCTGTTCCTTCACCAGGTCGAGACCCGTGACGGCCTCGGTGACCGGGTGCTCGACCTGGATCCGCGTGTTCATCTCCATGAAGTAGAAGTTCTCGTGGGCGTCGACCAGGAACTCCACGGTTCCCGCGTTCACGTAGCCGATCGCCTGGGCCGCCCGGATCGCCGCCCGGTAGAGTCCCGCCAGGGTCCGCTCGCGCAGCCGCGGCGGCGGCGACTCCTCCAGCAGTTTCTGGTGGCGGCGTTGGATCGAGCAGTCCCGGGCGCCCAGGTGGATGATGGTGCCCTGGCGGTCGGCCAGGATCTGGACCTCGACGTGGCGCGGTTCCTCGATGTACTTCTCGATATACACGTGTCCGTCGCCGAATGCGGCCTCCGATTCGCGCCGCGCGATCTGCAGGCCGGTGGTCAGGTCCTGGGGCGTGTGGACCACGCGCATCCCCCGGCCGCCGCCGCCGGCCGCCGCCTTGATGATCAGGGGGTAGCCGGTCTGCCGCGCGATCTCGAAAGCCTCCCGCTCGCTGCGGATCACCCCGTCGCTGCCCGGAATCACCGGAACGCCGCTTCGCTGCATCTGCGCCCGGGCGGCGGACTTGTTCCCCATCGCCTCGATGGCCCGGGCCGGGGGACCGATGAAGGCGATCTTCGAGTCGGCGACGATCTCGGCGAAGTGCGGGTTCTCGGCCAGAAACCCGTACCCGGGGTGGATCGCGTCCACGCCCAGGAGTTCGGCCGTGCTCATGATGTTGGGGATATTGAGGTAGGACGCCGTGCTGGGCGCCGGGCCGATGCAGAAGGCCTCGTCGGCCATCTTGACGTGGAGCGAGGACCGGTCCGCCTCGGAGTAGACGGCCACCGTCCGGATGCCGAGTTCGTGGCATGCCCTGATCACGCGGACGGCGATCTCTCCGCGGTTGGCCACCAGGACCTTGTGGAACACGCTACCCTCGGCGGGCGGCGGGCTCGACGAGGAAGAGGGGCTGCCCGTACTCGACCGGTGACGCGTTCTCCACCAGCACCCGCGCCAGATGCCCGCTGGTGTCCGCCTGAATTTCGTTGAACAGCTTCATCGCCTCGATGATACAGACGACCTGCCCCTGCTCGACGAAATCCCCTTCCTTGATAAAGGGAGCCGCCTCGGGCGACGGCGCCCGGTAGAACGTGCCTACCATGGGAGCGACGATCGGCACCAGGTGATCTTCGCTGACCGCCGGCGCCGCAGGCAGGGCGGTCGCCTGGCCGGGGGGCGCGGCGGCGGCTCCGGCGCCCTGCGCCTGCACGTTCACCGGGGCCGCCGCGGCCTTGCGCACGCGGACCTTCAGGGTCGGCGTCTCAACCTCGAGTTCCGCCACGCCGGACTCCTCGGCGATCCGGACCACCTCGCGGACCTGCTCAAAGTCGATGCGGTCGGTCATGGGCGCTCCTCATAGTACCCCATCCGCCGGTACTTGTCGTACCGGCGCCGCACCAGGTCGTCGATGGGGATCGCGTCCAGCGCCGTCAGGTGCCGCCGCAGCGCGTCGCGCACCGTCGCGAAGGCGCGGTCCGGGTCCATGTGCGCGCCGCCGCGCGGCTCCGGGACGATCTCGTCGACGATCTCCAGCGCCGCCAGGTCGGCGGCCGTCAATCGTAGAGCCGCGGCCGCCTCGCGGGCGCGGGTGGCGTCGCGCCACAGGATCGCCGCGCACCCCTCGGGCGGAATCACGGTGTAGATGGCGTTCTCGAGCATCAAGACCACGTCGCCCACCGCGATGGCCAGGGCCCCGCCGCTGCCGCCCTCGCCGGTGATGACCACGAGAATCGGGGTCCGCAGGCGGGTCATCTCCTGGATGTTGCGCGCGATGGCTTCGGCCTGGCCCCGTTCCTCGGCGGCGTCGCCGGGAAAGGCCGCGGGAGTGTCGACGATGCTGAGCACCGGATAGCCGAACTTCTCGGCCAGCTTCATCACCCGCAGGGCCTTCCGGTATCCCTCGGGATAGGGCATGCCGAAGTTGTGGGCGATATTCTCCCGCGTGTCCTTGCCCTTGTAGGGGGCGATGGCGACGACGGGTCGGCCTTCGCACCAGCCCACGCCGGCGGCAATCGCCGGATCGTCACGGAACAGCCGGTCGCCGTGGAGTTCGGTGAAGTCGTCGATCAGCGCGGCAAGGAACTCCTGCGCCTTGGGTCGCTGCGGATGGCGCGCCAGCGCCACGGCATTCCAGGCGATGGGCATCTGCATCAGGGCCTCGCGCAGTTCTGCGGCCCTGGCTTCCAGGGCGCGGAGGACGTCCGCTTCCGCGCCGTCCTTCTCGGCTCGTGGCCGGTGGACGGCGATCTCCCGCTGGACCTCTGCCAGCTGCCTTTCGAGGGCCGCCGCCCGGGCTTCGGCCTCGCGATCCCGTTCGGGGAGGACTGTGACCATCCGCTAGACGTCCTCAGAACCGGCAGTTGCGGTGACGGCCGTGGACGTGGCCTCAGCAGGGCCCGCGGTCGCGATCGGCGGCGTGGCCGCGACCCGTGGCGCGCCGAAGAAGCGCAGCAGCCGCGCCAGCGTCGCGCGCAGCTCCGGCCGGGGCACCACCATGTCGATCAGTCCGTGCTCCAGGCAAAACTCCGCGGCCTGGAAGTTGTCGGGGAGTTTGCGCCGGATCGTCTGCTCGATGACGCGCCGGCCGGCGAAGCCGATGAGCGCGCCGGGCTCGGCCAGGATGACATCGCCGAGGAACGCGAAGCTGGCCGTGACGCCTCCGGTGGTCGGGTCGCACATGACCGAGAGGTACGGCAGCCGGGCATCATGCAGCCGCGCGATGGCGGCGCTGGTCTTGGCCAGCTGCATCAGCGACAATGCCCCTTCCTGCATGCGCGCGCCGCCCGAGGCCGAGAAGACCACCAGCGGCAGATGGGCCTCCACGGCGCGCTCGGCGATGCGGGTGATCTTTTCACCAACCACCGAGCCCATCGAGCCACCCATGAAGGGGAAGTCCAGCGCGCCGATCGCTGTCCGGTAGCCCTCGATGGTGCCGAACCCCACGATGGCGGCGTCGGGGTTGCCGGACTTCTCGTGCGCCTCGGCCAGCTTCTCGGGATAGCCTTCGAAGCGCAGAGGATCGCCGGAGATCAGATGCGCGTCGGTTTCCTCGAACGAGTTCTCATCGAGGGTGACCGCGAGCCGCTCTTCGGCCGTCAGCCGATGGTGAAAGCCGCACTTGGGGCAGACCTTGAGGTTGCGCTCCAGTTCCTTGGTCGTGATCAGCGCGCCGCACTTTGGACACTTGGTCCACAGCCCGGCAGGCGTATCGCGGCGTTCGATGGACCCGTACTTGGGACGGCGCAGCCAGTTCAGCATTCGCGCCTCGGCGGGTGGAAGAGTCGGCCGGATGTGGTCTTCAGACCGTCACGACATTATACCGTAGGCCGCAGGGTGCCGCCAGCCGCGCGCAGACGGGCGTCGACCTCGCGCACGAAGTTCGTCGCGCCCATCTCTGCAAAGAGCCCGCGCGCCCGTTCAAGCACCTGGCGCGCCCGCTCCGGCTGGCCAAGCCACTGCAGCGCCTCGCCGAATTTCAGCAGCGTGAGGGCCAGGTCGATCTTGTACTCGCGGCGCTCGAGGATCTCGAGGCTCTGACGGAACAGGTCTTCGACCTCCTCGCCGCGGCCCTGCGCTGCGCGGACCCGGGCCAGGGTGGCCGCGTGGCTCGCGCGATTCATCTCGTCTGGCTCCCGGACGAGGGCATAGGCCTCCTCCGCATAGTCGCTGGCGGCCAGCAGGTCGCCGCGCGCCAGGTAGACTTCGGCGAGGCCGCGCAGGATCACCGAGGCCTCGGACTTGGCGCCGTGCTCGCGGCGCAGCCGGCGGGCCGTCTGCAGCTCCCGTTCGGCCTCGTCGAGCCGGCCCTGCCGCAGGTAGTGCATCCCCAGGTGGCGGCGCATGTTGGCCTCCCAGATGGGATCGCCAAGCTCCTGGCGGATCGCGATCGCTTCCTCATACAGGCGGATCGCTTCGGCAGAGGAGCCCGCCAGGTGTTCGAGCACGGCCAGCCCGGCCAGGCTGTACGCTTCGCTGAGGCGCTCATGGTGGGTCCTCGCCAGCTGAAGCGCTTCGGCCAGCCAGTGCCGTCCCTCCTCAAGTCGGCCGCTGTCGATCAGGGAGCGTCCGTACCACGCCATCGTCCGCGCCATCCCCTGCCCGTCGCCCATGGCCCGGTAGGGGTCCAGCGCGCTCAAATATGCGGCCTGCGCGGTGCTGAGTTTTCCGCGCATATCTTCGGTGATCCATCCCAAGATTTCCAGCGCCTCAGCCTGTCCCTGGCGGTCGTCCAGTGTCTTGAAGAGATCGAACGCCTGACGCAGCGCGTCCTCCGCTGGCTCCAACCGGCCGCGGAGGTATTCGGCAAACGCGCGGTTCAGCCAGGCTCGCGCCACCAGGTCCTGCCGGCCGATCTGGGGCGCCTGACGGAGCACCGTCTCGGTATCCTTCTCGAGCAGCCCCGACAACTCCGGCGACGCGAGCCACTTGATGGCTTCGCTGCGATTAGTCAGCAATTCGAGCAGCAGGGCGACATCGTCGGTCAGTCCCGCGTTCTGCACCACGGACAGGGCCCGCTCGCAGAGGCGCCTGGCCTCAGGGAAGATGCGCAGGGCCGTCGCCCGCTCGCCGGCCTTCCGCAACGCCGCGATGGCCTGTCGCGCCAGGTCCGGGGCCCGGTCACCCGTCTCAAACCGGTAGCGCCAGGCCTGCTCGTAGTGGTGGGCCAGCACCTCGAGGAACTCATCGGTGTTCTCGCCCACCGTCTGCTCCAGCCACCGGGCGAACCGCAGGTGGTTCAAGCTGCGGCGAGCCTTGGGCAGCGTGGCATACGCGACCTCGCGGATGAGCGCGTGCGTGAAAGCGAACTCGCGCTCGCCGGCCACCGAGGAGGTCGCGCGCTCTTCCACCAGGTCACGTTCCTCCAGGCGAGCCAGCGCTGCGGCCGCCTCGCCGGGGGTGAGCTCGCTGGTGGCCACCAGCGCCCCCAGCCAGAAAATGCGTCCCGCGACTGAGGCGTCCTGGATGCCCCGCTTCTCCAGGGGAGAGAGCAGGTCGAGCCGGGACGCCAGGATGCCGTGGATGGTGTCGGGAATCCGGATCTCCACAGGAGAGGCGCTCCGCCGCCATCCGCGCTCATCACGCACCAGGCCGCCGCTGTCGATCAGCATCCGGAGGATCTCTTGAATGAAGAGCGGATTGCCCTCGGCTTTTGCCAGTACGGCCGCGCGCACCTCGGCCGGTACGCCCTCGCCCTTGAGCAGCTCGGCCATCAGGCGGTCGCTGAGAGACGCCGGCAGCGGCGACAGCGAGACCACGGTGTAGTTGCGGACGCCGGCGGCCCAGTCGGGGTGACGCTCCAGCAACTCCGGCCGCGCCAGGCAGACGATCAGGATCGGGGCGTCCGCGCCGCGAACGGCCAGATGCTTGAGGAGCTCGAGGAGGCTCTCCTCGGCCCAGTGCAGGTCTTCGATGACCACCACCACCGGGCGCGACCGCCCCCTGGCCACAAGGTACGCTCGCAGGGACCGCACCAGGGCGTCGCCGGCGGCGCGCAGGTCGAGGCCGCTCCGACGTGCCGGGACCTTGATCCCGACCACCGACGCCAGGTCGGCGATGATGGCCTCGGTCTCGGCCGCCCCCAGGACCGGCTCACACACCGCGCGGATGCCCGCCTGCAGTTTCTCCTCGACGACCGGGGCGGGGTCGTTGTCCTTGATCCCACATTCGGCCCGCAGCATCTCGGCCAGCGGCCGGTACGTCAGGCCCTCGCCGTAGGCCGGGCACCGGCCGCGCATCACGTGCGCGCCATCAGTCCCCCCGCGGAGGCGGTCCAGCCATTCCTCCACCAGGCGGGACTTCCCCACGCCCGCAGCGCCCACGATGGTGACCAGATGGTGCTTCCGTCCTTCGACGACGCGGCGGTAGAGCGCCAGCAGGAACTGCAGTTCGTCCTCGCGTCCGATCATCGGCGCGCGCAGCCTCATCGCCGGCGCTTCCTCCGCCAGGGCCACGACCTGCCAGCGCCCTCGTCCCGCGAAGTCGCCGTCGGATGGGGGCAGTTCCCTGTACCGCACGGCCAGCCGCGTGGAGGTGTAGGTCCGCTCGTCGACCACGATGCCATCGGGGGGCGCGGTCTCCTGCAACCGCGCAGCCAGGTTCACGACATCCCCCGTCACCATGAACTCCCCGGCCGCCACCGCCCGCGGGTCGGCGACGACCTCGCCCGTGGTAATCCCGATGCGGATGTGCAGGTCGGCCCCGAGGTGCGCGTTCAGGGCCGGCATCCGTGCCTGCATCGCCACGGCCGCGCGGACCGCCCGCTCGGGGTCATCCTCGTGGGCGGTGGGCAGGCCGAACGCCGACATGACCGCGTCGCCGATGAACTTCTCGACGACCCCGCCGTGCCGTTCCACCTCTTCGCGCATGGCCGCGAAATAGTCGCCGATGATGGTCCGGGTCGTCTCGGGATCCAGGCGGCTCGCCAGCGGCGTGGAGCCCACCAGGTCGGCGAACAGGACGCTGAGCACCCGGCGCTCGACCTGCGCCGCCTCGGCCAGCGGCGCCCCACAGCGCAGACAGAAGTGGGCGTCCAGCGGATTGGCCGCCCCACACCGGGGGCACGGCTGGAACAGCGGCGCGCCGCAGGCCATGCAGAACTGAGCCTCGGGCGGATTGTCCTTCCCGCAGCGTGGGCAGCGTGTCATCGGTGCAGAATCCGAATCGCCGTCGTCGGGTGCGCTCGGCGCGTGTTCAGCCGACGACAGTACGGAAGATACGCAGGAAATTCGCGCCCAGCAAGCCCCTGATCTCGCTGTCGGAGTAGCCGCGCCAGACCAGCGCCCGCGTGATGTTCGGCCAGTCGCGCCACGACTGGTAGCCCTCGACCCGGGCGCTCCAGGTGGTGCGGTGCTCGGGCCGGAAGCCGAACCGGAGCATCTCTGCGTCCAGGAGCGGCTCCAGCGGCCTGGGGAAGGTGGCGCCCCAGTCGGTGCCGATCCCGACCCGATCCGCGCCCATGACGTCCACGGCCCGGTCGACGTGCGCCAGGAAATGCTCCAGGGTGGCTGTGGGCTCGGGCGTGATGAAAAACGGAACGATCAGGATGCCGAAGTATCCCTCCCGCGCGGCCAGTGCCCGCATGATCTCGTCGGTCTTGCCGCGGTCGTGGGGGCTGAGTTCGCGCGAGAACGAGTGCGTGATCGCCACAGGCACCGACGACGCCTGGATGGCCTCCATGGTCGTCCGCAGCCCGCAGTGGGAGCAGTCGATCAGGATGCCCTTCTCGTTCATCCGGCGGATCAGCGCCAGGCCGAAGTGCGAGAGGCCGCCATCGGTGCGCTCCGTGCAGCCGTCGCCCACGAAGTTCCGCGAGTTGTACGTGAGCTGGATGATGCGCACGCCGAGGTCATAGAAGAGGTCCAGCGCCCGCAGGTCGAGCCCGAAATGCGTGGTGTTCTGAAAGTTGAGGATGATCCCGGACGTGCCCTCGGCGTTGACGCGCTCGAGGTCCGCCGCCCGGGTCACCTTGGCCAGGCGGTCGAGCGCGTCGAACTTCCGGGTCAGCAGCGCCAGGCCCTCCAGCGCCGACGCATAACTGAATGGAATCCGGCCGAACGGTCCGACCGTGTTGCTGATCACATCCACGCCGCTGGCGTCCCACCACTCCCAGTACTCGGGCAACTCGCCCCGCACCAGCGCCTCGGTGCCCATCCGGTCCAACTCGGCGAGGATGTCGGAGGCCGGCGCCTGCCGCGCGACGAGCTCGTCCAGCCGCGCGAGCATGGCCGGCGAGAAGACCGTCGGCTCTCCCGACAGGGTATCGATGACCAGCGCTTCGCGATGCAGCGCGGCCGCACGGGCCTCCTGCTCGGTGGTCAGAGTGATCATCCGTGGTCCCTCGAGCGCGGTGCGATACAATCTCCTGTGGAGCGGCAGGATACAGACGGCACCAGTGTAGTTCCCCTGCGAGCGCGATCCCCCTGCTGCGGAACGGTGGAAATTACGCCGGTGGGGCGGCGGCGGAAACCCTCGCCCTGGCTGTGGATTGTTATAATGATGTCAATGTGGTAGGTTTCCCCCGACCTGACGTATTCCCAGCAGGTTCGCAGAGGAACCAAGGAGGCGTCCGTCGTGTCCGTCGGCAGTAGTCCCTCACCGAAACGCCCCGTGAATCGGAGCCTTTCGCTGCTCGCCGTCCTGGTGCTTGCAGGCGTGCTGGGAGGATACGTGGCCCCGCGGATCGGGTTCGTGCTCGGCCCCCAATTGGGGACGGTGGTGCCCGTACCGCCCGCCGCCCAACCGCCGGCACCCGCTCCAGGCGCGCCGCCTGCGAGTCCCGCACCGCCTGCAGGCATTACACCCCCTGCGAGTCCCGCACCGCCTGCAGCCACCCCGCCACCTGCAAGCGCCGCGCCGCCCGCCGTCTCAGGCCCGCGCGTCGTCGAACGAGAGGAGTCGGTCATCACCAGGGTCGTGCAGACCGCGCGGCCGGCCGTCGTGAACCTCAACGTCCGGGCACAGGTCGCGACGCCGTTTGGGCTGTTCCCGCAGGAAGGCCAGGGGTCGGGTGTCATCATCCGGCGCGACGGGCTGATCCTGACCAACAACCATGTCGTTCAGGGGGCGCAGGAGATCACGGTGACGCTGCTGTCGGGCCGGTCGCTGCGCGGCCGCGTGCTCGGCGCCGACCGGTTCTCGGATCTGGCCGTGGTCAAAGTGGACAGCCCCCAGCTGCTGCCGGTGGTGGAGCTGGGGTCGTCCGGCACGCTGCAGGTCGGGCAGCTGGCGATCGCCATCGGCAACCCGTTCGGTCTGGGCAGCACGGTGACCGTCGGCGTCGTCAGCGCCCTGAACCGCAGCATCCAGGCGGGGCCGGACTTCGTCGTCGAGAACCTGATCCAGACCGACGCGGCCATCAACCCCGGCAACTCCGGCGGCGCGCTGCTGGATTCGAGCGGGCGGTTGATCGGCATCAATACCGCCATCATCCGGGAGGCGCAGGGGATCGGCTTCGCGATTCCCATCGATCACGCGCGCGTCGTGATGGATCAGATCATCACACGCGGCCGGGTCGTACGGCCGGCGCTGGGCGTGGAGATCCGAGGCGAGATCGACCCGAATACGGCGCGCGCGTACGGGCTCCCGATCGACCATGGGGTCCTGGTGGTGCCGCAGCCCGGCAGCCCCGCCGAACGGGCCGGCATGCGGCCCCAGGACATCATCGTCGCCATCGACGGCCAGAAGATCAGCAACATCAGCGATCTGCGGCGCGAGATCTTCAAGAAGAAGCCCGGTGAGGTCGTGAAGGTGGAGGTCTTTCGCGAGGGGCAGCGGATCACGCTGAGCGTGACGCTCACCGAACTGCGCAGCGGCATCCCCCAGTGGCTCGCGGCCTGATGGAACGGCCTCTCATCCTGGACCTGGTCCGGGTGACCGAGGCGGCGGCCCTGGCCGCCGCGCACTACATGGGCTGCGGCGACAATGAGGCCGCTGACCGGGCTGCGGTCGAGGCCATGCGCGTGGCGATGAGCCGTCTGGATCTCCACGGGGTCATTGTGATCGGCGAAGGCGAGCGCGACGAGGCGCCGATGCTCTTCATCGGCGAGGTCGTCGGGGGCGGCGGACCGCTGGAGGTGGATATCGCCGTCGACCCCCTGGAGGGCACCAACCTGGTCGCGAAGGGCCTGCCCAACGCCATCTCGGTGCTCGCTGTTACCGAGCGCGGCGGCCTGCTGCACGCGCCGGACATCTACATGGACAAGTTGATCGTCGGCCCGACGTGCGCCGGGAAGGTCGACATCCGCCGGCCAGCCGAAGAAAACCTGGCCGCCATGGCGGACGCGTTCGCCCGGTCGGTCACGGACCTGACGATCACCATCCTGGACCGGCCGCGGCACGCCGACCTGATCGCCCGCGTGCGGGCCGCCGGCGCGCGGATCAAGCTGATCTCCGATGGCGATGTGTCGGCGGCCATCGCGGCCGCGGTCCGCGGGACCGGCATCCACGCCGTGATGGGCATCGGCGGCGCGCCCGAAGGGGTGCTGGCCGCATCAGCCATGCGCTGCCTGGGCGGCGAGATGCAGGGCCGGTTCTGGTTCCGCAACGACGCCGAGCGGGAGCGTGTGCGGGCGATGGGCGTCGCCGAGCCGGACCGGGTGTTCACCACGACCGATCTGGTCCCGGGCGAGTCGGTGGTGTTCGTGGCCACCGGGATCACCGACGGCGACCTGTTCCGCGGCGTCCGCTTCTTCGGGGGCGGTGCGCGCACCCACTCGCTGGTCATGACGCGGCAGACCGGCGAGATCCGCTTCGTCGACGGCATCCATCTGACCGACCGCAGCAGGGTCGGCGCGATCCAGCTGTGATCGCGGCGGGCCGCGACGCGCGATGCGCGGCCGCGCGCCTGTGCCTGGTGGACTTTCCCGGCCCCGAGCCGTCCGCGCGCCTCGAGGGGCTGATCGCCGACCTGCACATCGGCGGCGTCTGCCTGTTCCGCAAGAACGTCGTCTCGCCCGCGCAGGTGGCCGGCCTGACCGCGGCGCTGCAGGGTGTCGCGCGCGATGCCGGCGCCCCGCCGCTGTGGGTGTCGATCGACCACGAGGGCGGGGCCGTGAACCGCTTCCCGGTCGATCCCGGAGCGCCCGGCGCCCACGTCACGCCGCTGCCCGGCGCCATGGCGCTGGGGGCGGCGGGCGATCCCGAACTGGCACGCGAGGCGGGCCGGGTGGCCGGCCGGGAGTTGCGCGCGCTGGGCATCCATCTCAACTTCGCGCCCGTGATGGATGTGAACAACAATCCGGCCAACCCCATCATCGGCGCGCGGGCGTTCGGCGAGTCCCCGGCGCTGGTGGAGGCGATGGGCCTGGCCTACATCGTCGGGCTGCAGGACGCCGGGGTCGCGGCGACGGCCAAGCACTTTCCCGGCCACGGCGACGTCACCGTCGATTCACATCTCGCGCTGCCGCTGGTCCCGCATGAGACCGCCCGGCTGGAAGCCATCGAGCTGCCGCCGTTTACGGCTGCGGTGCGGGCCGGGGTGGGCGCGGTGATGAGCGCGCATATCGTCTTTCCGGCGCTGGATCGGACCCGGGTGCCGGCGACGATGTCCGGGCCGATCCTCACCGGCCTGCTGCGTGAGCGCTGGGGCTATCAGGGAGTCGTGTGCAGCGACTCCCTGAGCATGCGCGCCATTGTGGACCACTACGGCGTCGGTGGTGCCGCGGTCGCCGCGGTGGGGGCCGGATGCGATCTCCTGCTGGCGCTGGGCCCGGATGCGCTCCAGGATGAGGTACTTCAAGCTCTGGCGCAGGCCATCGACAGCGGCGCGCTGCCAGGCCGTCGCGTGGCCGAGGCCCTCGCGCGGGTGAAGGCCGCGGCCCGACGGTGGCGGATCGCGGAGCCGCCATCTGCGGAGCCATCGGCGGGTCTGGAGGGTGTGGTGGGAACGGCCGACCACGCGCATGTCGCCAGGCGCATTGCGGAGGCGGCGGTCACGCTGGTGCGTGACCAGGACGGCATCGTGCCCTTTGTGTCCGGGCGCATCGGGGTCGTCACCGTCTCGACCGGGTTGGGCGAGTACGGTTCGCCGGATTTCGCCGCCGCACTCCGGCGACAGGGCGTAGAGGTGCGCCAGATGCCCGCAGGCGCGGCGCACGAGATCGCCGGCGGGTCTCCTGCCGGCGTCGACGATGTTGTCGCCGTCACATGCACCCGCGGGCCCCTGCCGCCGGAGCAGGTGGCCGTGGTGCGTGACCTGCACGGCAAGATGGGGAATCGGCTGGTGCTGCTTGCTGCCGGCGATCCCCATGATCTCATGCAGGTGCCCGACGTGCACGCATATCTGGCCTGCTACAGTCCGGACGGCCCGAGCCTGGATGCCGCCGCACGGGTGCTGGTGGGCCAGATTCGCCCGCGCGGGCGGCTGCCCGTCTCGCTGCCAGGGCTGTATCCTGCCGGGCACGGGCTGGGTGTCGTGGGCGCACGATGACGCGCCAGGTTGAGCACGCCTGGCCCCGGGGCCGCTGCCCACAATGACGTCGCGCACTAGCCCGGCCGGCCGTCTGGTCATTCAGGCAGGTGCCCTCCTGCGGCGCGACGGGGTCTCCGGCCCCGGGTATGTCGTCATCGAGGGCGATCGAATCACCGAGGTGGCACCCGGGCACCATCGTTCCCCGGACGTGACCTGGGCCGACGGCCTGCTCGCTCCCGGCTTCATCGATCTCCAGATCAATGGCGGCGCCGGGTGCGATTTCCTGGCGCCAAGCGGGGAAGAGCTCGCGGCCGCGCACACCTATCTGCGCCGCACCGGCACGGTCGCGTATCTCCCCACGCTGATCTCTGCGCCCGACGACCGGCTCCGCGCCGCCCTGGCCTTCTTCGCCGAACGCGCTCAGGAACTCGACGCCCCACGCATCCTGGGCGTACACCTCGAAGGGCCGTTTCTCTCCCGCGCCCGTCCGGGCGCCCATCGTCCTGCCTATCTCCGCACCCCCTCTGTCGAATGGATCGGCAGGCTGCTGGAGGAATTTCAGGGTCTGATCCGGGTGGTGACCCTGGCGCCGGAATTGGACGGCGCGCTGGACGTCATCGACCATCTCGTCGCCAGGGGTGTGGTCGTGGCGGTCGGGCACACCGATGCGACCTTCGCCGAGGCGATGGCGGCGTTCGACCGGGGCGCCCGCCTGGCCACCCACCTGTTCAACGCGATGCGGCCCTATCACCACCGGGAACCCGGCATTGTCGGCGCCGCGCTCCTGCACCCCGAGGTGACCTGCTCGCTCATCGCCGATCTGGTTCACCTGCACCCCGCGGTTCTGCAGCAGGTCGTGGCCATCAAGACGACGCACCACACGGCACTCGTGACAGACGCCATCGCGGCCGCCGGTGCCAGTGCTTCTTCGGTGACCCTGGGTGACCAGCCGGTGACCGTTCGGGACGGCGCGCCCCGCCTTCCCGACGGCACCCTGGCAGGAAGCGTGCTGTCGATGGACCAGGCGGTGCGCAACCTCTGCAGTCTCGGTGTGCCCTCTGCGGACGCCCTGCAGATGGCCACCACGGTGCCGGCGCGGCTCCTGGGGGTCAGCGACGCGGCCCTCGCGCCCGGCCACCGTGCCGATCTCGTCGTACTCGACGGGACGATGCAGGTGACCACAACGGTCCTGGCGGGCCGCATCGTGTTTCACCGGACGGGATAGCCGGCCAAGGACGTCCCGCCGGCAGGAATCACCGGCTGCAGCGCCTATACCATCCAGCGTGCAATGAGAGGCCGGTGAGGGGCGGGATGGACGCACTCAAGAAGCGGATTCTGACCGAAGGGAAGAATCTGGGCCGCGGGATCCTGAAGGTCGACGGCTTCATCAACCATCAGGTCGATCCCGAATTGATGAACGCGTGCGGCCGGGAACTGGCCAGACGCTTCGCGCATGCCAGGGCGACGAAGGTCCTCACCGCCGAGATCTCCGGTATCGCGCCGGCCTTCTGCACGGCACTGGCGCTGGGCGTGCCCATCGTGTACGCCCGCAAGAACCGGCCGATCACCATGCCCGACCAGGTCTACCTGACGCTGGCGCCCTCCCACACCAAGGGTCTGAACGTCGAACTCATCGTGTCGCCGGAGTATCTGGGATCCGGCGAGCGGGTGCTGATCATCGACGACTTCCTGGCCACCGGCCAAACGATTCTCGGGCTGGCCCGGCTGGCGAAGGCGGCCGGCGCCGCCCTGGTGGGGATCGGGGTCGTGATCGAGAAGACGTTTGAGGGCGGCCGCGCCGTCCTGCAGCCGTTGGACCTGCCCGTCGAGGCGCTGGCGGTCGTCACCGACATGACCGACGGGAAGATCGTGTTTGCCGACTGAGGGCGAATCGCGATGGCCCGGTATCTGGTCCGCCGGCTCCTGATCACGCTGCCCATCCTGCTCGGCATCACGGTGCTGAGTTACTTCATCATGGCGCTGACGCCGGGCGATCCCGTGCAGATGCTGATCGACCCCCAGATGACCCAGGCCGACCGGGAGATCCGTCGCCGGGCCCTGGGCCTCGACGAGCCGGCCTACATCCGGTACCTGAAGTGGCTCAACGAACTGGCCCACGGCAACCTGGGCTACTCGTTCAGCAGCGGCGTGCCGGTGACCAGGAGGGTCGGCGAGCGCATCGGGCCCACCCTGACCCTGACCGTGACGGCGCTGGCGCTGTCGTACCTGATCGCGCTGCCCACCGGCATTCTGGTGGCTGTGCGCCGCTACAGCGCCGTGGACTATGCGGCGACCCTCTTCGCGTTCCTGGGGATCAGCCTGCCCACATTCTTCCTGGGCCTGGTGGGCATCTACGTGTTCGCCCTGCGCCTGCGGTGGTTGCCAACTGGCGGAACCATGACGTTGGGCGGCGAGGGCGGCCTGTTCGACCTGGCCCTGCACCTGCTCCTCCCGGCGTCTGTGCTGGCCGTCGCAGGCGCTGGGGTACTCACGCGGTACGTACGCTCCAGCATGCTGGAGGTGCTGGGCCAGGATTACGTGCGTACCGCGCGCGCCAAGGGGCTCGCCGAACTGCTCGTGCTGCGCCGGCATGCGCTCCGCAACGCCCTGATTCCGGTCATCACCCTGGCCGGGCTGCAGATCCCCGGCCTCCTAGCCGGCGCGGTCATCACTGAGCAGATCTTCGAGTGGCCCGGGATGGGACGACTGACGATTGAGGCCATCAACCAGCGTGACTACCCGGTGCTCATGGGCATCACCCTCATCAGCGCGGTGCTCGTGGCGGTGGGGAACCTGCTCGCCGATCTCGCCTATGCCTACGTCGACCCGCGCATCCACTACGAGTAGGCCGGCATGAGCGAAGCGATCCCGCGGCGAGCTTCGACGCTGGCGGTCTCCCCGACGCCATCGCCTGTCGCGTCGTTCTGGCAGCTCGCGTTGCGGCGGTTCCTGCGCCACCGGGTCGCGGTGGCGGGGCTGTTGGTGCTGGTCGCCATCTCGCTGATGGCCGTCGCAGCACCTGTCCTGGCGCCCCACAGTCCCACGGCCATCGACGCCTCGGGGTTCCAGGCCGCGCCCTCGGCAGCGCATCCACTGGGCACAGACAGCGTAGGCCGCGATGTCCTCAGTCGCCTCATCTATGCCGCGCGCGTCTCGCTGACGGTAGGCATCCTGGCGGTGGCGATGTACGTCGTGATCGGGACGACCGTCGGCGCCATCGCCGGCTACTACGGCGGCACCGTGGACCTGGTGCTCAGCCGCACCATGGACGTCATGCTCTCGTTTCCCCCGCTGATCATCATCCTGTTCGCGGTTAGCGTCTTCGGCCGGCCGAGCCTGTGGAATGTGATCATCGTCCTCGGCCTGCTGGGATGGCCGCCGGTGGCACGCCTGGTGCGAGGCCAGGTGCTGGCGCTGCGGCAGCAGGAGTTCGTCCAGGCCGCCCGGGCCGTGGGCGCGACCGACCGGGTGGTCATGGCGCGCCACCTGCTGCCCAACGCCATGGCACCGGTGCTCGTTGCCGCCACGTTCGGCACCGCCAATGCGATCCTGATCGAAGCGGCGCTGTCGTTCCTGGGCTTGGGCGTCCAGCCGCCGACGCCTTCGTGGGGCAACATGCTCACCGACGCCCAGTCGTTGACCGTGCTGGAGCGGATGCCCTGGCTGTGGGCCCCACCCGGGTTCATGATCCTGATCTCGGTCCTGACCATCAACTTCGTGGGCGACGGGCTGCGGGACGCGCTCGATCCCGGGCTGAAGCTCTAGCCGACCGGCCGCCGGTTACTCCGGATCCGGCCAGGGGTCGGCCTCCCTGGGCGCGACGAGCAGGGAGCGCCCGGAAACGGGCGAACCCCTAAACGAGATTCGTGATACGGCAGAACCAGGGGGGGACGGTATGAGGCGCCTGAACAGACGCGTGGGAGTGCTGATCACGTTCGTGGTGCTGGCCGGCCTGCTGCTGCCGGCCGGCGTGTGGGGCGGCCCCAGATCCGCGTTAGTCGTCGTCTCGGGAATGTGGAGCCCGCCCAACAACTTCAATCCCGTCTTTAGCGACAGCGCGTACGGGTACTACGCCATCCGGTTCATGTTCATGGGGTTGCTGGAGGCGCGCCTGGAGAACAACCAGTTGAAGCTCTTCCCGGCGCTGGCCAGCAAGTGGGAGGTAGGGTCGGACCACCAGACCTACACCTTCACGATTCACCCCAAGGCAGCCTGGCACGACGGCAAGCCAGTGACGGCCGAGGACGTCCTGTTCACCGTCATGACCATCAGCGATCCCAGGGCCGAGACGAACCGGGGAGTTGCCGTCGCGAACCTCGCCGGCGTCGACGCGCGCGGGAAGCGGGCGCCGGGGGCGCAGATCGGGTTCCGCATCCTCGGGCCCAAGCAGTTCGAGGTGAAGACCAAGACGCCGGTCGATCCCCTGGGCTTCCTGGAACAGTTCGGGACGCTCATGTACATCATCCCCAAGCACGTCCTGGGCGATGTGCCCCCTGAGCAACTGTCGCGGCATCCCTTCATGCAGAATCCGACCGTCGGCAGCGGCCCCTACAAGTTCGTGCAGTACAAGACCGACCAGTACGTGGAGCTCCTGCTCAACGAAAACTACCATCTGGGCGCGCCAACCGTCCGACGGTTGTTCGTGCGGATCATCCCGCCGACGGTCATGATGGCCCAGCTCGAGCGAGGCGACATGGACATCACGGCCGGCGCCGGTATCGGGAGCATCCTGCTCGACGACTGGGACCGGGTGAAGGCCATGGCGCACGTCCGGGCCCTGTCGTTCCCGCTCCCGGGCTACCAGTTCATGGTCTTCAACTTCCAGAGGGCCTACCTTGAGAAGCGCGTGCGGCGCGCGATGGCTCACGCCATCAACCGGCCGCTGTTGGTCAATCAGTTGCTCAAGGGTGAGGCCACGCTGGCGGAAGGCCCCATCCCGCCGACGAACCCGTACTTCAACAAGGACGTCAAACCGTGGGCGTACGACCAGGCGCGCGCGCGGTCGCTCCTGCAAGAAGCGGGATGGGACGCCAGCCGCACCCTGATCCTCCGGGTACCCACCGGGAACATCATCCGGGAGCGCTCGGCCGACATCATCCGCGAGAATCTGGTCGCCGTCGGGATCAGGGTGGAGATCCAGAGGACAGACTTCCCCACACACCTGGCGGCGATCCAGGCCGGCAACTACGACCTGGCGCTGGTGGGGTGGACCGGCGGGGTTGACCCGGACGTGTCGCAGCAGTTCCGCACGGGGGCGACCTACAACTGGCTGGGGCGCATGTCCATCCCGCAGATCGACCAGCTCCTGGACGAGGGCAAGGGGATCGCCGACCCCGCGAAGCGCCGGCCGATCTACTACCGCTTCCAGGAAGTGTTCGCCGACGAGCTGCCGTACGTGGTCCTGTACTATGAGAACGCTCGCAACGTCGTCGCCAAGCGCATGAGCAACGTGCTGCACGACGTCTACGGCTTCTACGACTTCCAGACGCACATCTGGGTCGCGGCACCGCAGTAACCGCCTGAGGGGCGGCGGCGCGGTCGCGCCGCCGCCCCTCTACATCTCTCCGCACTATTTGGATCAGGCCCCGCACGCCGAACGGGCCGAAGGAG
>JACQHU010000013.1 GCA_016198805.1 Armatimonadota bacterium | reverse complement strand
GTCTTGCCTTCGCCGGTCTTCATCTCGGCGATCTTGCCGCGGTGGAGCACCGCCCCGCCGATCAACTGGACGTCGAAGTGGCGCTGCCCGATGGTCCGCCGGCTGGCCTCGCGGACCGCGGCGAAGACGTGGGGCAGCAGGGCGTCCAGTTCCTCGTGGAGCACCCGTTTCCGCTCCTCGCCTTCCAGCCCCGCGATGGCCTCCTGCACCTGGGCTCGCCACTCGGCGACCCGCTCGCGCAGCTGGTCGTCGGTCAGCTGCTGGTACTCAGGCTCGAGAGCGCTGATTTCCTCGACGACCGGTTGTAGGCGCCCGACCTCACGGTCGCTCTGGTCGCCCAGCAGCCGGTTCAACAGTCCACGCATCAGTCACCTCGACAGTCAACTCCGGCTACGGCCATGACCAACGCTCTCATTATAGTCGAGGGAGTGGGTCGAGGTCGCCACGATGTCCCGGTGGTAAAGGTTGACGGGGATCGCCCTCAGTTACCGGTTCGCCGTCAGCCAGGAGATGGGCCGGTTGACAGCCGCGAGCACCGCGCGCACCACCGCCTCCCGGGGGTCGTCGCGGACGATCGAGGATCCCGACAGGGTCTCCTGATCCGCGCCGGCCAGGGTGACGGTGACGACGGCGACCTCGTGCTCCCCGACCCTGGGGAGCCCCACCCCCTCGAAGACCAGCAACCCCTGTGCCCGCAGGAAGACCTCCACGGCCCGCAACGCGGCCTGCGCCACTAGCGCCAGCCGGTGCCGCGGGACGTTGGGCCCGGCGGCGATCCCCTCATAGAGCATCCCGCGGTCCTCCAGGTGGACTTTCACCTCGGCGCTGTCGCGGACCACGCTGAGCGACAGCCCCACGAATTTCAGGCGGGCCTGTGGAACCGCCGGGGTCTGGTCCTCGGGCCGCATGGCCGCCACGCGGACCTGTCGGGCATCGAGGGTGACGCCCAGTTCCGCGGCCAGCGCTGAGACCACATCGACGGCGATCAGCTTCGGGCTGCGATCGGCCTGGCCCAGCACGTGGACGACGTCGATGTCACCGTCCGCCGTGGGCACGACCCGCGCTGCTACTACCCCGCGGAGCCGGCGGATAATCTCCTCCGCCTGCTCCACCGTGGACTGACCGCCGTCCCGGGCCATCGTCCACCCCCGATGGTGTCGTGTCTCTAGCCTTCGGGCTCGATCAGGCCGTAGTTCCCATCGCGGCGGCGATAGACGACGTTGACCTCCTGGGTCGCCGCATTGCGGAACACGAAGAACGAGTGCCCCAGCAATTCCATCTGCAGGACGGCTTCGTCGGCGGTCATGGGTTTCCCCATGGAAAACCGCTTGGTGCGGACCACCTGGGGCGGCATCTCCGGGACGCCCTCGGCGGCCTCCGCCGCATGCAGTGCCGCTTCGGCAGACTGCTGCGTGCGCCGGCGGCGGCGCGATTCGTCCAGCCGGCGCTTGAGAATCATCCGGCTACGGTACTTTTCGATCTGGCGCTCCAGTTTCTGGACGGCTTGATCGATGGACGCATACATGTCCTCGGAGAACTCCTCAGCGCGCAGCACCAGGCCGTCGCACCAGACGGTGACCTCCACGCCCATCGCCCGGCCCAGCGTGCTGTCCCGCGAGGTGCTGAGCACGACCTGCGCGTCCTGGATCTGCTCGAAGTGCCGGGGAAGTTTCGCGAGCTTCTGCGCGACGTACTGTCGCAGCGCGTCCGTGACGGCGATGTGCTTGCCCTGCACACGGATCGGCACTGTCCCTACCTGCCACTCTTCGACCACGATGGGCCTCCTTGTTCTCCCTGCGGCCAGCGCCGTAGTGTCGAACGCCGGGCGAGGATGGCATGCACTTCTGCGGTGCTGAAGAGCCCTCCTCCTCTAGACGCTTCTCCTACGAAGAGTATGCCCATCTCCCTAACGCGCCGCACGCGGGCCGATGGCCAGGGACGGCGCGACTGAGCGGATGCCCTCTTCATAGGCGACGCGCGGCGCGAACCCTAGTTCCGTCTGGGCCCGCTCGATGGGCACGCGCAGATCGGAGCCCACCAGGTTCAGCGCCTCGTGCGTGAGGGGCGGACGCCCCTTCAGGCGCGTCCATCTCCAGAGCGCCTCGAAGAGAAAGGCCCCCGCCCTGGCCACGGGCCACGAGATGGACCGCGGGGGCGGTGTCCCGGCGATGTGCGCCAGGTCGGTGAAATACCGGCGCCAGGTGACATCGGACCCATCGCTGACGTTGTAGACTCTCCCGGCCGCGGACGGGGTCGAGGCGGCCAGGACCAGCGCGCGCGCCGCGTTCTCCACGTAGCACAGCGCGGCGTTCCCGAATCCTCCGTCGATCAACGCCGGGAGACCTCGGCGCAACTGGGCCACGGCCTGGGTCACCCAGGGCCCGCTGCCGGGGCCATAGACGTTGGTCAGCCGCATCACGGTGACTCGAAGCCCGCGGTCGCGGGCCAGGGTCGTCGCGATGTGCTCCTGTCGCTGCTTGCTCCGGCTGTAGGGCCCGAGCGCGCGCCCGAACGGGCGATCCTCGTGCAGCACCTCCCGCCGCGCGTCGTCGCCGTAGACCACCACACTCGAGGCCAGCACCGCCCGGGCGCCTTCCTCAGCCGCCGCGCCGAGTGTGTGCGCGGTGCCGCCGACCGTGACCCGGTCAAAGAGGTCCTCCTCGCCCCAGTCGGAGACCACGCCGGCGAGATGGAAGACCGTTCCCACCCCGCGCGCCGCCCGCCGGACCGAGGCCGCATCGGTGACGTCGCCGCGCGCGACCTCCACCGACGCGGGGAAGAGCCCATCGGTGTGTTCCTGCGGGAGCGCCAGCGCGCGCACAGCCATACCCCATTCCACGAGGTGCGCGACCAGGCGCCGGCCGATGAAGCCGGTGGCTCCTGTGACCAGCGCCGGCTCCGCGATCATCGGGCCCCCGGCGGATCGGGGCGGAACGCCATCTCGGCACCTCCGCCTGCCCCGGTGCTAACGGAAGAGCGGGGCGAACACCAGCGCCACCACCGTCATGAGCTTGATCAGGATGTTGAGCGCTGGCCCCGCCGTGTCCTTGAAGGGATCACCCACGGTGTCGCCGATCACCGCCGCCTTGTGTGCATCACTCCCCTTGCCGCCGTGGTGGCCTTCCTCGATGTACTTCTTGGCGTTGTCCCACGCCCCGCCGGAGTTGGCCAGATAGAGCGCCAGCGGCACACCGGTGACGATAGCGCCGGCCAGCAGGCCGCCCAGGGCCTCCTTGTGCAGCACGAGGCCTACCGCGATGGGGATCACCACGGCGGAGAGTCCGGGGATGATCATCTCCCGCAGCGCGCCGCGGGTGGCGATATCGACGCACCGCGCGTACTCGGGCCGCGCCGTGCCTGCCATCAGACCCGGGATCTCCCTGAACTGCCGGCGCACCTCGTCCACCATGCGCTGCGCGGTGCGCCCTACTGCGCGCATGGCCAGCGCCGCAAAGTAAAACGGGACGACTCCCCCGATGAACAGGCCGGCGATGACCTGGGCGTCCAGGATGTTGAGCGTCTCCAGGTTCACCGCCTGCCGGTAGAAGAAGAACAGCGCCAGCGCGGTGAGCGCAGCCGACCCGATGGCGAAGCCCTTGGCGATGGCCGCGGTGGTGTTGCCCGCGGCATCGAGGGAATCGGCCACCCGCCTGACGTCGGCGCCCAGGTGCGCCATCTCGGCGATCCCGGCCGAGTTGTCGGCAATCGGGCCGTACGCGTCTACCGAGACCGTCATGCCGGTGATGGACAGCATGCCGACGGCGGCCAGCGCGATGCCGTAGAAGTCGGCGAACCGGAAGGCAAAGATCGTCGCCAGGGCGATGACGACGAGCGGCAGGACGGTACTGAGCATGCCCTGGGCGGTCCCGGCGATGATGACCGTCGCGGGCCCGGTCGTGGCCGAATCCGCCAGCGACCGGACCTCCCGGCCCGACGTGTAGTACTCGGCCACGAGCCCGATCACGATGCCCGCGGCGAGTCCCAGCACCACGGCCCAGAACGCCCGCAGGTCGCCCAGGGTTGCGCCGACGACGAAGTACGCCCCGACGGCCATGGCCGCGCCGCTGGCGAGCGTGCCATAGCGCAGCGCGCGCTGCGCATCGCTGCCCCGCACGAACAGCGTCCCGATGATCGACGCGAGAATGCCCATCGCGGCCAGTAGGAGCGCCGCGAGCGCCCCGGGGGCCTGGCGCTGGACCGCGCCGATGGCGATGGCGGCGATGACCGACCCGACATAGGACTCGAAGAGGTCCGCCCCCATGCCCGCGACGTCGCCGACGTTGTCGCCCACCGCGTCGGCGATCACCGCCGGGTTGCGCGGGTCGTCCTCCGGAATCCCGGCCTCGACCTTCCCCACCAGGTCGGCGCCCACATCGGCGCCCTTGGTGTAGATCCCGCCGCCCACCCGCGCGAACAGCGCGACCGACGACGCGCCCAGCGAGAATCCGATCACCTGGTTGGCATCGCGATAGAGCAGGTACAGGATGCCCACGCCCAGCAGGCCGAGCCCGACGACGGTCATCCCCATGACCGCGCCGCCCGGGAACGCCACCGCCAGCGCGTGGACGAGCCCGGACCGGGCCGCCTGTGCCGTGCGGGTGTTGGCGAGCGTGGCGACGCGCATCCCGGCGTAGCCGGCGCCCACCGAGCACGCCGCGCCGATCACGAATGCGATCGCGGTCTTCAGTTCGATCCCGGGGGTGACCTGCGTGGCAAGAATGACAAACATCACGGCCACGAACAGTCCGATCGCCCGGTACTCGCGTGCCAGGAATGCCATCGCGCCCTCGCGGATAGCCTCCGAGATAGACCGCATCTCCGGCGTGCCGGGATCACGCCTGCGCACGCGCGCTGCCAGCAGAATCGCATAGACCAGACCCAGAG
>JACQHU010000165.1 GCA_016198805.1 Armatimonadota bacterium | reverse complement strand
GCCTGCGGCCCACGGTCCGCTCATAGTCTCCGGCTTTCTCGCCACGCTCATCGGCCTGGAGCGGGCGGTGGCCCTCGGCGGCCGCTGGCCCTACGCGGCGCCGCTGCTGACGGCGTTGGGGGCGCTGGGGCTGATCGCGGGCCTTCCGGGACCGGTGGGTCCGCTGCTCACCGCGCTGGGCAGTCTGGGGCTTCTTGCTGTCTTCGCCGTCATCATTCGCCGTCAGCCGACACTCGCCACTATGACCATGGCGGCGGGGGCGGTGGCATGGGCCGGCAATGCCCTCTGGCTTGGTGCGCTGACCCATGTGCTTGTCGCCCGGTGGGCCGGCTTTCTCGCTCTGATCATCGTCGGCGAGCGGCTCGAACTCAGCCAGCTGGCTCGCCCGCCGCGGTGGAGCCTGGTGGTCTTCGTGGCCGCCCTCTATGCCCTTCTGATTGGGCTGGCGCTGGCGGTCTATGGCAGCGAGATGGGATTCCAGTTCATCGGAGCCAGCATGATCGCCTTCGCGCTCTGGCTGTGGCGGCACGATCTCGCACGACATACGGTGCGCCAGGATCTTCGCACACGCGCCCATCATCTTTCCAGCGGTTCTGGGTAGGACCATCTCCTTCCGCCGGTCCTTCTACGGGCATCTGATCCTGCTCCACCTCTCGCTGGTGCTCCGGCTGGTCGGGGATCTTGCCGGACAGCCCGCTGCTCGCCGATGGGGAGGGCTACTCAACGTCCTGGCGCTCCTCCTCTTCCTGGCCAACACACTGCTGGCGGCGCAGCGGCCGGGCGGTCCGGGGCGCCGCGGTGGCGAGGGCGGGGTCGCCCCGGCCGCGGGCAGGCGGGATTGACGGTCCCGGCAGTGGCGGCCCATAATGAGGCCGCGCATCGGTTAGACTGTTGTCAAATTATTGAATCGAAAGGACTGATCTCGCCGTGCCGCGCGACCCCACGCAGACTGTCACCGAACTCCCGGAGGAAACGCCCTGGCCCGCCGACCTCGCCGCCGAACTGGTCGCGGTCTACAAGGCGCTCGCCGACGCCACCCGGCTGCGCCTGGTCGGCCTGCTCGTCGAACGCCCCCGTCACGTCGACGAACTGGCGGCGGCGCTGGGCGTCAGCGCGCCGACCGTCTCACACCACCTGTTCAGGTTGAAGGCGGCCGACCTGGTGCGGACCGAGCGGGACGGGCCATTCGTCTACTACTCGCTGAATCTCCAGCGCCTCCACGGCCTGTCCAACCGGCTGCTGCCGTCGGTGGCGCTGCCGAAGGACGAGCGCGGGCGGACCCTGGCCACGTTCTTTGACGGCGACCGCCTGCTGCGCCTGCCCTCGTCGCAGCGGCGCCGCCACTGGGTGCTGGAGGCGGTCGCGGCCCGCTTCCAGGCCGGAAAGACGTATCGGGAGCGCGAAGTGAACACCCTGCTACGGCCGATCTACGATGACGTCGCGTCGCTGCGCCGGGCCCTGGTCGATCATGGCCTACTGCAGCGGGACGAGGACCGGTACCGGCTGGCCGGGGGCGTAAAGGAGGATGCCAGGGATGGGTGATCAGTTTCCGAAAGTGCGGGCGGCCGTCGTGCAGGCGGCTGCGGTGGTGATGGACCGCGAGGCGACCACCGAGAAGGTCGTGCGCCTCATCGGGGAGGCCGCATCCGGCGGCGCCCGGCTCGTGGTCTTTCCCGAGGCGCTCATCCCCGCCTATCCATGGGGCGTGCGGTTCGGCACGCGCATCGGCGGGCGGACGCTGGATGGCCGCAGGGCATGGGCGCGCTACTGGGCCAACGCCGTCGAGGTGCCTGGTCCGGCCACCGAGGCCATCGGCGCGGCGGCGCGCCGGGCGCAGGCCACCGTCGCCATCGGCGTCATCGAGCGCGACAGCACCTTCAGCCGCGGCACGCTCTACTGCACCCTCCTGTACTTCGGCCCCGATGGCCGGCTGCTCGCCAAGCACCGCAAGCTCATGCCGACCGCCGGGGAACGGTACATCTGGGGCAGCGGCGACGGCAGCACGCTGCCGGTGCTTGAGACGCCGTTTGGGCGCCTGGGTGGACTCATTTGCTGGGAGAACTACATGCCGCTGGCCCGCATGAGCATGTACGCGAAGGGCGTCGACCTGTATGTGACGCCGACGGCCGACTCGCGGGACTCCTGGCAGGCCACGATCCGACACATCGCGTGCGAGGGGCGGTGCTTTGTGCTATCAGCCTGCCAGTTCGTGACCAGGGACATGTACCCGGCAGATTTTGAGACGCGCGACGAACTCGACGATGCGCCGCAGGTGCTGTCGCGCGGCGGCAGCGCCATCATCGCGCCGCTGGGAGACTACCTGGCCGGCCCGCTCTTCGGCGAGGAGGGGATTCTCCTCGCCGACCTGGACCTGTCCGCGGTGGCCCAGGGGAAGTTCGACTTCGACGTGGCCGGGCACTACGCGCGGCCGGACGTCTTCCGCCTGCTGGTGAACGAGCAGCCGATGCCGCCGGTTCAGACCGCGCGCTGGGGGCACGACGCCGAGGCATGGGTACGAGCCTGACGCGCAAGATCTGACTGCGGGAGGGGTGCCGCCAGGAGGACCAGGATGCCAAGCACGACGAGAAGCACCCATCGGCGTTCCCAGCCAGCGGCGTCCGCCCCTGACCGGCGGTCGAGTTCCAGATTCCCGGCGGCCATGGCAGGCAGGTGTGGTCCGGTCCTATTCTTCCTCAATCACCGCGTCATGCTCCAGCGCCACGCAGCCCTTCAGCGTCTGCGCCACCGGGCACCGGCTCTCGAACACGGCCAGGGCGCGCTCGGCCTCAGGCCGCTTGCCGGCAGGAATCTTCAGGTGGTAGGTGAGCCGGATGTGGGTGACCTTCATGACGCCTTCGGGGGCCATGATGGTGCCTTCCGCTTCGGTCCACAGTTTGTCCGGGTGACTCGAGATCCCGCGCGCCTCCAGCGCGCCGGCGAGGGTCCCGGTCAGTCAGCCGGCGGCCGAGGCCACCAGGTAATCGAGCGTGGACGGCAGCGGCTCCTCCGGTGTCATCTTGTAGAATGCTGCGACGCCGGCGTGCACGCCGAAGTACACGGGCTGAGAAAAGTCGGCGATGTAGGCCCGCCGCTTCGGCCGCTTCTCCTGGATGACACGGATCTTCGAGAGATGAATCACCTCGTTCATGGCGACCCTCCTCAACTTGGCCGCTGCGGCGGCAGACGGCGCGGAGTCCAGTCATAGGCGGGCGAGTAGCGCTCGTAATGCACGATCTCGTCCAGCGGCCTCCAGGGCCTTGCCCGCGGCTCTTCGTGCCCGTAGCCGGCGATCACCATGCCCACCGGCACGATGTGCGGCGGCAGGCCCAGGACGGCCTGGACGTGTTCCTCGTGAAAATCGCCGATGAATGCCGTCGCCAGTCCCTCGTTGACGGCCGCCAGCATGAAGAGCATCGCCGCGTAGGCAACGTCCATGTACAGATACTTGCCGGCGCCCCGCGCGCCGTAGCGCTCGGCCTCCCGGACGAGATCGCCGCAAAACACCACCGTGACATCCCCCGCGTCGGGCCGGGCGCCCCGGCTCCAGGAGGCCGCGGCCAGATGCCGCCGCGCCTGCGGATCGCGCACGACGACCAGCCCCAGCGGCTGCGTGTGGCCCGCGCTGGGCGCCCGCTGGGCCGCGCGGAGCAGCCGCCGCAGGGTCGCATCGGGTACCGGCCGCGGCTCGAAGGTGCGGATCATGCGCCGACGGCGCAGAACATCTCGAAACTCCATGGCAGACTCCTTCACACGCGGGATTTCGCAAACCGTTCTCCGGGCAGAAGCCCATCCCTGCCCTTCCGGTCGGCAGACGTCGTCCCGTGCCACAGGGCAGCGCGGGGATGACGAGGGTTCCCCGTTCCCCCACCGAACATCCAGGCGGGCGGCCCGGGGGGCCCGCGCTCCCGGCTGTGGGGGGTGGACGATGAGCGGGCGGACGGTGATCGTGACCGGCGCGTCGAGCGGGATCGGCGAGGCCACCGCGAGAGCCTTCGGCCGCGCCGGCGATCGGGTGGTGCTGGCGGCCCGGCGGGTCGAGCGTCTCCAGCAGTTGGCCGCCGAACTCCCCGAGAGCCTCGTGGTGCCTGCCGACCTGACCAGGAGCGAGGATGTCGCGCGCGTTGCCTCGGAGGCCCTGGCCCGGTATGGCCGCATCGACGTGCTGGTGAACAACGCCGGGCTGGGGAAGTACGACTGGCTGGAGCGCCTGCCCGAGGAGGACATCCGCGCCGAGATCGCCGTGAATCTGATCGCGCCGATCCTGCTGACCCGCGCGGTCCTGCCGGCCATGCTGGCGCAGCGCCGCGGGGTGGTCATCAACATCGGGTCGGTAGCAGGTAAGATCGCCACACCGACCATGTCGATCTACAACGCGACGAAGTTCGGTCTGGACGGGTTCAGCGAGGCGCTGCGCCGCGAAGTCGGCCCCCAGGGGGTCCACGTCTGCGTGATCTACCCCGGGCCGGTCGCCGGCACCGAGTTCGGCGCAAAGACCGCGAAGGGCGCCGGGCTCACGGCGGCGGGCTCACGTTGGAGGAGACTGCCGGGGCTGCGGACGAGTACCGACCGCGTCGCCCGCGCCATTGTCGACCTGGCCGATCGCCCCCGACCGGGGCGGGTGGTGCCGGGAGTGTACGGGGTGGGCATCGCGATCAACGCATTGCTCCCGTCGCTGGTGGACCTCCTGATCTCCCGGGTTGCCCGCCGCGCGAGAGACGTACCGGCTGCGACCGATTGACAGGCTTGTCGCGACGCGAGACGATGGGGACGCCCTCGTGGGCGCTCGACGGCCGATGGGGAGCAACGGGAGAGGCGGGCGATTCAAGATGCCGCGAGGGTCTGTCAAGTGGTTCAATGCCGAGAAGGGGTACGGCTTTATCACGCCCGAGGACGGGGGCAAGGACCTGTTCGTGCACTACACCGCGATCCAGACGGAAGGGTTCCGGACCCTGAACGAAGGCGAAAAGGTGGAGTACGAAATCACGCAGGGTCAGAAAGGCCCGCAGGCCGTCAAAGTCCGCACCGTGCGAGCCTAACGCGCCCGCCACCGGCCCACCAGGAAACGGTTCGCGCAGGCCGCCTCGGCGGCCTCCCCCCTGTGTGGTTCCCTTAGTCCTAAGGGGATTTCTGCGGCTGCCCGCTCTCTTGAAGTCCAAACTGGGCCACGAACTTTGCGGCCCGGGGAAGCGAGCGGATCGGGCGAGCATACGCTTTCTTGAGGATCTTCACGCCGTCGCCCGACGAAAAGACCAGCTGCGAGAGGCCGAACTGCTCAAACGGCTTGAGCACCCCTTCTGCGACGCCGCAGGTGGCTTGAAGCGCACGGTTGAGCCCGCCCAATAGCGCCGCCGGGCCCACCAGGACCAGACTGCGAAGTCCCCGCGGCGACGGCAGTTGCCGGCCTTGCCCGCCAAACGGTGAACTGTACCGGCTGCCCTCCAGGTACCCGCGCACAAAGTCCGGCACCAGCGCCTGGGGAATGAACTCGACCGGCACCGAGCCCTCATCGGGCGTCGCCGAGATTCCCCACTGCAGGAGCATTTCGGCGAGATGAGTGTCCCGGACGTAGGCCTGACGCCCGTGGAGATTGCTGTCGGCGAACTCCAGCCGGGCGTGCCCGATGATGAGGTCCTGGAGGAGGAGCTGGATATGCTCGGCGTCCTGAGGGTGAATCGCCATGACCAGCGAGAGCTGGCTGGTGCCCAGGACGCGGCCGCAGGCCGCGATGAAGCCGAGCCAGTACACGTGGACCGCGCCCATCGCTGATCGGGCAGCCTGGTGGAACTCGTACGGGCTTCTCAGGGTACACGTCTCCACCGCGCGCCGCAGCATCCCCACCACGGTCATCGCTGGCAGGCTCCGCTTCTCGGCGATCTCGGCGGCCGTCATTCCGGAGGCCCGATCGGCATGGATCTCGTAGATGGTCCTGGGATCGTGCCGGGGCCGGGTTCTGGATGTAAGTCTCACCCATACAGTGTACCACCTTCTGCCTCCCTTGCCGATGGGCAGGCCGATCCAACAGCGCTTCCGGGACGCCTGAAATGCGGCCTCAGGCCATGCGGGACGGCTCAAACAGCTCGACCACGTTGCCGACGCCGTCCTCGAGGAGGACCTGCTTCCCCCCTGGCCCGCTGATGATCTCGTTCCGGAAGCTCACGCCCGCCGCCTTCAACGCCGCGACGGTGGCCGCCAGATCGTCCACAATCCTCATTGATTACGTCTGCCGGGCCGATCGGCCGGGCGGCACGAGCACCTGGAGCGCCCCAGGCAGCACAGAATAGCGCACCACCGTGGCGCTCATTTCCACGATCTCACCGTCGGCCTGGATGGGCGTCGCCGGCCGCACGGTCGCATGGAGGGATCGGGTCCGGAACGTCCGGATCTCCGGCTCCTTGATGTGGGTGCCCTTCAGGGTCATCGGCAGGAGCCTGAACAGCCGCACGCGGGAGAGCGCCGGAGCAAACGTCACGTCCAGCAGGGCGTCGTCGGGTGAGGCAAGGGGTGTCATGAAGAACACGCCGCCGGTCCGGTGGGTGTTGCCGACCGAGACAAGCGTCATCGACCCTTCGTAGTGCCCACCGTCCCACTCCAGGTGTGCCTGCCAGATCGGGTGCTGCAGGATCGTCAGCACCGCGGCGACCACGTAGCGCAGCACGCCGCGAACCCGGGTCAACCGCCTGTTCGTCAACGTGACCACCGGTTCCAGACCGACCCCCGAGTTATTGGCGAAGTAGCGGCCGTTCACGACGCCGAGGTCGATGGTGCGACACTCCCCCATCGCGATGGTGCGCGCAGCGCGGCGGAGGTCGGTCGGGATGCCGAGGACCGCGGCCAGGTCGTTGGCGGTCCCCAGCGGGAGGATACCCAGCGGGCCGCGCGAATTCGCCTGGATAATGCCGTTGACGGCCTCCCCGACGATGCCGTCGCCGCCCGCGGCCACGATGGGTCCCTCGCCCGCCAGGGCGGCCTCGCGGGCGAGTGTCACGCCATCGCCCGGGCGAGCCGTCTCGTGGAGCCGGTACGCCAGGCCGGCCTCAGCCAGCGCGGCCTCAACCGCTGGCCGCTGCGCGCGGGCGCGCCAGCGGTTCGAGTAGGGATTGAGGATCACTGTGACCGGCACAAGCACCTTCCTTCGGTGGATCGACGTCTGCACCCTCGCCAGCGGTGCCCCGCTGCGCATTGCCGTCCACGGGATCGACGGGTCCGACGGCCCCGCCCTGGGCGTTTCGGCCCTCATCCACGGCGACGAGATTGTCGGCGCGGAGGTGGTCCGCCAGGTGCGCGAGGCCGTGGACCCGGCGCGGCTGCGCGGCCGTCTCCGCCTGGTCCCCGTGGCCAACCCGCTGGCCTTTCAGACGCTGACGCGGGGCACGCCGCTGGCGGTGGAGATCGGCAACCTCAACCGCGTCTTCCCGGCCGATCCGGCGCTCGACCTGCCCGCCCGCCTGGCCCACGCGCTGCAGACGCAGTTCCTGGACGAGATTACGCATCTGGTGGACCTGCATGCCGGGGGGACGTTCCCGATCGTCGACTACAGCATCAGCCTGCGTGACCTGGACATGGCGCTGGCGTTCGGTCAGCGGGTCATCCGGCAGGTCTCCGGCTACGCCGGGACGATGGGGGCGCGGGCGGCCTCGCAGGGAAAGCCCTCGCTGGTCGCCGAAATCGGCGGCGGGTATGCGCTCGACGGGGCGTATATCGAAATGGGCGTCCGGGGCGTGCTGAACGTCATGCGTCACCTGGGAATGATCGACGGCCGGCCCGAGCGGCCGCCGCGGCAGGTGGTTCTCACCGAGGTGACGACGCTGCGGCCGGGGCACGGTGGTTTGCTGTATTCGGAACTCGGCGCCGACGGCATGGCCCGGGAGGTCCCTGGCGGGACGCTGCTGGGGCGCGTCGTCTCACCCTACACCTTCGAGACGCTGCAGGAGCTGCGCGCACCGTACGCCCGCAGCGTGGTGCTGCTGCTCCGGAGCGGGGTCACGGCTGTCAATCCCGGTGATTACGCGTACATGCTCGGCAATCTGGAGGGCGCACGGACGATCACCAATCACTGAGCGGCCGGCGAGAACCGGCCAGGGGGGAGGATCATGGCGCGAAGAATGAAGCGACGGGAGTTTCTGGCGGAGAGCGCAAAGACCGGACTCGGGCTCTTCGCGCTGGCGCAAATCGGCGGGACCACGCTCGGCCTGGCCCAGCAGGCCTCAGCGGGCGGAACGGAGCGCCTGACCATGTTCGTGTGGTCGGGGCTGAACCTCCCGGTGGTGGCCCACGAAGTGTCAAAGTTCTACATGCAGAACCACCCGGGCGTCCAGATCGAGGTGCTGGAGGGCCAGAACTTCGAAGTGTACCCGAAGATGGTCAGCGCCCGGAAGCTGACCCCGGACAAGCCGCTGGTGCACTTCGGCTACAGTAACGCCCAGTTCACCTACCAGGGCGATGTGGACGACATGTGGGAGACGCTGGACCTGAACAACGTTCCCAACGCCGCCAATATTGCCGACGCCTACAGGCGGCCGGGCAACAAGGGCATCGGCTTTTCCATCGCGCCGGTGGGCCTGATGTACAATCCCACCTTCGTGAAGGAGCCGCCCACGTCGTGGACCGACATGTGGCACCCTCGCTTCCGCGGCAAAGTGACGTCGGTGAAGTACGCGTGGTATGCCAACGGCCTGGTCGTCGCCGCCAAGCTCAACGGGGGCAACGAGAAGAACATCGACCCGGGCTTCAAACTCTGGAGTGAACGGGCCAACCAGTTCGTGGCGTTTGCCAACAGCAACGTCGAGACCCGCGATCTGGTGGTGCGCGGCGACGCCTGGCTGGCCGCCATGTTCGGCGGCAACGCTTTGCAGTGGAAGCAAGACGGGGCGCCGCTGGAGTTCGTGATCCCGCGCGAGGGTGTGATCGCTTTCCCGTTATACCTGATCGTGGTCAAGGGCGTGACCCCGCAGCAGAAGCGGATCGCGGAAGACGTGATCAACCTGATCCTGTCCGAGCGATGGCTGGCCCGGTGGGCCACGCTGACGTTCTACGTGCCCACGACGAAGAAATCGGTGGTGCCGCCCAGCCTCCGCGACCTGCCGATGTACAGTCCGGCCGAGACGGGACGCGCGATCCAGTTCGACTGGTTAACGATCGCGCAGAACGAGCGGATCTGGCGAGAGCGCTGGGACAAGGAAGTGGTGGCGCGCATGGGGCGGTAACCGCCCCCAGGGCGCATCGCCGATGACGTTGGTGGGCGCAGACCGCGTGGAGGACGACGTCGAACTGCGCGAGGTTTCCAAGCGGTTCGGCCCGGTCCTCGCGGTCGACCGGGTGTCGCTGCAGGTCCGGCGTGGTGAGTTCTTCTCGCTGCTCGGCCCGTCCGGGTGCGGGAAGACCACCACGCTGCGGATCATCGGCGGCCTGGAGTATCCCACGGCGGGCGAGGTCGTGCTGCGGGGCCAGGTGGTGACCGACGTCCCGCCCTACCGGCGGGCGACGAATATGGTCTTCCAGCACCTGGCCCTGTTTCCGCACCTCGCCGTGTTCGAAAACATCGCGTTTGGACTTCGCCTCAGGGGCCTGCCGTCTGACGTGATCGCCCGCAAGGTGGACGACGTGCTGCAGCTGGTGGATCTCCCCGGGTTTGGCACCCGGGAGATCCATCAACTCTCGGGCGGGCAGAAGCAGCGCGTGGCCATCGCCCGGGCGCTGGTGAACGAGCCGGCGGTCCTGCTGCTCGACGAGCCGCTGGGCGCGCTGGATCTAAAGCTGCGGCTCCAGATGCAGGCCGAACTCAAGGCCCTGCAGCACCGGGTCGGCACCACGTTCCTCTATGTCACCCACGACCAGGGCGAGGCCCTGACCATGTCCGACCGCATCGCGGTGATGAACCAGGGCCGCATCGAGCAGGTCGGGACCAGTCAAGAGATCTATGCCCGCCCACAGACGCGCTTCGTGGCCGCCTTCATCGGCGAGGCCAACTTCCTGGAGGGCCGCATTGCCGCCTCGGCGCCCGATGGCGTGCTGGTGTCGGTGGACGGCCTGCAGGTCAGAGTCGCGGGCGACGGTTCCCTGCCGGTGGGCGCGCCTGTTACAGTCTCGATCCGGCCCGAGCACGTGAAGCTGGGCGCCGCGGCCGCTGGCGCAGCCAACCGCTGGGACGGGCGCGTCCAGGACATGACATTCATGGGCGCGGTCGTGCGGGCGACGGTGGCCCTGGCCAGCGGGATCGCGGTGGTCGCGGAGATTCAGAACGATGCGGCCGTGGGGCTCGCCCCGGGCGACGCTGTGGTCGCGGGCTGGGCGCCCCAGCACACCGTGGTGCTGGCCCGCTAGAGGGGATCTCTGGACATGGATCGCGTGGCACGGCCCGGGGGCGGCTAGCGTGGCCCGCGCGGACGTCCTGCCGCTTCCGCAGCGCCGCGCCATCTGGCGGGTGATGGCCCGCCGCTACGCCCACCTCCCGCTGCTGGCGCCAGCGGTGGCGGTGTCAGTGGCCGTCTTCTGGGCGTGTATGGCCGTCCTGGTGGTGATGAGCGTCTACCCGTTCCTGGCCGCCGGGACGCCGCGCTTCACCCTGGACGCCTGGCAGCGCTTTCTGGTGGACCCGTTCTACTGGGGCGTCGTCGGGACCACACTGCGGATCGGCGTGGTGGTCACGGCGCTCAGCCTGCTGATCGGCTACCCCACCGCGTACGCGATGAGCAAGATCCGCCGCCCGGGCTGGGCGCTGGCCTGCTACGTGGTCCTCTTCGCGCCGATTCTGGTCAGCGTGGTGGTGCGGACCTACGGCTGGCTGCTGCTGCTGTCACAGACGGGGGCAGTGAACTACGTCCTGCGGACCCTGGGCCTGATCGGCCAGCCGATCCCGTTAATCTTCAACACCACGGGCATCATCATCGCGATGGTGCATATCCTGCTGCCGTTTGCGGTGTTCCCCATCCTCAGCGTCGTGGGGCAACTCACCTCTGATCTGAAGGAGGCGGCCATGGACCTGGGCGCGAACCGGTGGCAGACCTTCCGCCGCGTGACCCTGCCGCTGACGCTGCCGGGCGTGGTGGCCGCCGCCCAGATCGTCTTCACCCTGACCATCAGCGCCTTCGTTACGCCCTTCCTGATGGGCGGGGGGAAAGTGCAGATCCTGTCCGGCCTGATCTACCGTGACATGGAGGCCGTCAACCTGGCGTTCGCATCGACCGTGGCGTTGATCCTGCTGGCGCTGGCCATGGCGATCCTGGCGGCGAGCAACGTGCTGGTCCGGCGCTCCTACAGCCGGGCGGAGGTGCTGCGCACATGATGCCCGCCGCGCTCGCGCCGGACATCCCCTCGCGACGTGATCCGATCCGGACGGCCCTGATGGTGTTCCTGGGCCTGGTCGTCGTGTTCATGCTGGCGCCCATCGCGTTCGTCCTGGTGTATGCCTTCAGCAGCGTCTCCTATGCCATCTTCCCGCCGCCGGGGTTCTCGATGCGGTGGTTCGTCAAGCTCTTCCAGCAGGAGCCCCTCTTCCGCGCAGCGGTCAACTCCCTGATCGTGGCCGCCATGGCGATGGTGGTGAGCCTCGTCGCCGGCACGCTGGCCTCGCTGGCCCTGGTCCGCTACCGGTTCTTCGGCCGCGAGCTGCTGCGGGCGGTGTTCCTGGCGCCGCTCATCGTGCCCCGCATCGCGTTCGGCGTGGCCATGCTGGTGTATGTGGTCCTGCTGCGCCGGTTCGGCGGGCTGGACAGCCTGATCCTGGCCCACCTGATGCTGACACTGCCGTTTGCCATCACCATCCTGTCTGCGACGCTGGTGGCCGCCGACCGGTCGCTGGAGGAGGCGGCCATGGACCTGGGGGCTAATGGGCCGCTGACTTTCTGGCGGGTGACGCTACCGCTGATGGTGCCGGGCCTGGCAGCGGCGGCCCTCTTCGCCTTTACCGTCTCCTTGGACGAGTTCATTATCACTTTCCTTTTGACCGGCTCCACGCAGACGCTGCCGCTTTTTGTGTGGGGTATGCTGCGCACCATGCTGCCCCCGACGGTGAACGCGGTGGCGACCGTTATCGTCGTCGTCTCCATTCTCCTCATTCTCCTCGTGATGGGCATTCAGTGGAGGGT
>JACQHU010000167.1 GCA_016198805.1 Armatimonadota bacterium | reverse complement strand
GCCACCATCTGCATAGAATTGTGCCCATATTCGGGGTTGGCCACCTCTTTCCCTGCGCTTGCTGACGGAGCGCCGCTGCGTCCCACCAGGATCCCATCGGCAGGAGGTGCGGCGTGACGGTGGCCGAGGGGCTGGTCTTCGGCGCCCTGGGCGCCGTGCTCGGGAGCTTTGCCAACGTGATCATTTACCGGCTCCCGCGTGAGGAGTCCATCGTCTTCCCCGGGTCTCGATGTCCCCACTGCCGCGCTTCCATCCGTGCCTGGGACAATGTGCCGTTGCTCAGCTTCGTGTTCCTTCGCGGGCGGTGCCGCGCCTGTGGTGCGCCGATCTCCCTGCGCTATCCGCTGGTCGAGGCGTTGATGGCGGCGCTGGTGGTGGCTGTGCGCCTGCGGTTTTCCGGTTCCGCCCCGGACGCCGCGGGCCTGCATGCCGTGACCGCTGCGCTGCCGTTGATCTCGGCGCTCCTGTTCGTCTTCCTGCTGGTGGTCATCACCTTCATCGATCTCGACCACCGGTTGATCCTCAACCGGCTTACGTATCCGGGGATCGCCGGCGGATTCCTCGTGGCCGCGGCCCAGGGGCGCGCCTCGCCCGCCCTGATAGCCGGGCTTGGCGCTGCGGGCATCATCCTGGTCATCGTCATCGTGAGCCGGGGAGGGATGGGACTGGGGGATGTCAAGCTGGCCGCCCTGATCGGGACGTTTCTCACCTCTCCGGCGCTGACCGCCGTGGCGTTGTTCCTGGGGTTCATGGCCGGAGGCCTGGTGGGAGTGGTGCTGCTGGCGCTGCGGCTGCGCGGTCGCAAGGACCCGATCCCCTTTGGACCTTTCCTGGCGCTGGGCGCGCTGGGGGCGCTGTTCTGGGGCGACGCGATCATACGCTGGTACTGGCCCATCTGACGATCTGCCCCACAACGGCCTCCCCAACAACTAGGTCTAGAGGGAAGGAGTTCAGGGTAGTTTGTTGAACAGATAGCGACGTTTGGGTAGGGGCCTGCCGGGGCTCCACCGGGATCTGCGTTGTGACCGTGGGGGGCCTGATGCGCAAGGCCTTAGAGTATCTCCGAACTCATCCTGGTGTTGCCGTCGCGGCCGGCGTCCTGATCGTCGGGCTGGTGGTGTTCTTTATCCTTCTCCCGTCGCCAGGGCCCCGTCAGGCTACGACCGTTGAGCCGCCTCCGGCACCGCCCGGCCCTGCGCCTCAGTCGGCGGCCACCCCGGCCGCGCCGGCGCCCGCGCCGCAGCCCACTCCTGCGCCGGTTCCGAGCCCGTCGCCGACGCCCCGCGCATACGCTGGCGCGGTGGACGCGGGGCGTCCCGATCCGTTCGCGCCGCTGATCAGCGCAGTCGGGCCGGGCCAGCCGTCGGGCGTGCCGGCTCCGCCGCCGGCGCCGCTGCCGCCGCCGCTTTTCCCCGGGCAGCAGCCGCAGCCCGGCGAGCCGCCGGCCCCGCCGCCTCCGCCCAAGGAGGCCAGCGCCGCCGAGCTGGTGGGGATCCTGGGAGACGCAGGTGGGGTGGCGATCATCAAACTGGGCGGCCAGACCTTCATCGTGTCCCGCGGCGACGTCATCAAGGAGAAGATCCGGGTCATGGTGATCGACGTCACCAAGCGCCTGGTCATCCTTGAAGAAGCCGGAGAGCAGTTTGAGTTGAAGATGGGGTAAACATGGGAGGGGTGAGCGGAGGGCATGTGGCCGCTTCTGTATCGCCGAGCTTCACCTAAACTCCTGATCGGACTCGCCATCGCACTCTCACTCGCCCTGGGGCCTGTGGCTCCGGCGCAGCCGCAGAGCAGCCCTTTGCGCATCACCCAGGTGACCGTGAAGGTCTTCGGCGACACGGTCCAGCTCTCGATCGTCGCGACGGGTCCGTTGACCTACCGGACGCTGCAACTCTCGTCGCCGCCGCGCCTCATCATCGACCTGCCCGGTGCCATGGTCGACCCCGCCATCCCGCCGCTGATGGAAGTGGACAAGGGCGGCGTGGCCAGGGTGCGGGTCGGGCAGATCCAGGACCGCCCGCCCATGGCGCGGGTGGCCGTCGACCTTGAGACGGCCCTGCCGTTCACCCTGGCGACCAGCACGCCGCAGGTCCTGGTGGCCAAGTTCGCGTCGCGGGGGAATGTCGCGGCCCCGCCAGCGGCCCCGGCAGCACCGATCGCCCCGCCCGCTCCGGTGGTCCAGGCGCCGCCCGCGCCTCCGCCGGCTGCGCCGCCCCAGCCTGTGCCCGTGGCGCAGGCGACTCCGGTCACCACACCCGGGCGCATCACGCTGGAGTTCCGCAACACCGAACTGGCAGATGTGCTCAGCGCCCTGGCCAAAGTATGCAACGTCAATATCGTCACCGACGCGTCTGTGAAGGGCACGATCACGGTGCGCCTGATCGACCTGTCGTGCGACGAGGCGCTGCGCTTCATCCTGGAGGCCAACAACCTGGGCTTCCGGCGTATCGGCAGGAACCTGATCATCATGGCGGCCGAGAAGCTGGCGCCGCCGCCCGAGGCACCTGAAGCGATCACCTATCCCGTGGGCTTCGCGGTGGCCAAGGACGTCGCGGACGCGATCCGCGCCGCGGTGCCCGGGATCCGGGTCACGTCAGACGCCCGGTCGAATGCGGTGGTGGTGGTCGGCACGCAGCACCAGCACGAAGAGGTACGCAAGATCCTGGTCGCGCTGGACATCCAACTGACCCAGATTGAGATCGAGGCCCGTGTGGTGGACATCAGCGCCTCGGTGCTGCGTGAGTTGGGCCTCAACTGGGGGCTGACCAGCACCTGCACCCCGCCCGCCTGCACCATCTTCAGCATCCAGGGCACGTTTCCCAACCAGATCACGATCGGGGTGGGCGCCTTTAACATCAGCGGGGTCTTGACCGCTATGGTGACCGATGGGCGGGCGCGCGTGCTGTCGGCGCCGCGCGTCGCCGTCATCGACGGCAATGAGGCGCAGGTGAACCTGGGCGATGAGATTCCCATTCCGCAGACCGACGCCTCCGGCCGGACCACCTTCACGTTCAAGCCCGTGGGTGTCATCCTCAGGGTCACCCCGAAGGCCAACCGGGATGGGTTCATCACAACGAAGGTCGAGCCCGAGGTCTCGTCGGTCGTCAGGCTCATCACCAGCGTCGGCGCGCAGGTGCCGCAGATCGCGACACGCAAGGCGACGACCATCGTCACGGTGCGCAACGGTGAATCCATCATCATCGCCGGGCTGATCAGCGCCGAGGAGCGGCGCACAACCATCAAGGTCCCGCTGCTCGGGGACATCCCGATCATCGGCCAGTTGTTCCGGTCCACGACGACGGAGCGCAAGGAGTCGGAAGTGATCTTCATCGTCACCCCGCATATCGTCTCCGGCCCCGGCGCCGCGCCGGCCCCGACCGCCACACCGAGGCCGTAGGTCCTCACCATGCGAACAGTGATGCTTGCGGCGGCCCTCGTGGTCCTGATGGCGGCAGTGGCGGTCGCACAGGTGCTCCCGTCGTTTGACACCACGCGCCTCTACCGCACCGAGGCCGAGTTCGCGCGGGCGATTCAGCCCTACCAGCGGGCGATCGCCGCGAACCCCCGCAATGCACGGGCGCACTACTGGCTGGGCTTCGCCTACGTCTTCGGATATCGCCAGTGGCGAATCGGTGTCGCCCCCTACGCGTCCGGGTACCTGGAGCGGGCACTCCCTCCGCTCCAAGAAGCCATCAAGCTGGATCCGGGCTTGTTGGCCGCTTACCTGGTGCTCCACGACGCCTACGCGCTGATGGGGGACGACGCAAAGGCGGAAGAAGTGGCGCAGCAGATGCTCCAGCGCTCGCGTCCCGGGTGGCTGGCCCCGGTGACGCTTCCCTGACGACGCGGTGGAGGCGACGGTTGGAGTCTGAGAGGAGGCGGTGATCTCATCGTGACACGGTTCCCGCTCCGGTGGTCGGCACTCGTCCTTCTGGTCATCGCTGCGACCGGCTGCAGTTTCGTCCTCGGTGGAGTGCCACGGCAAGTCTTCCCTGCCAACGGAAGCACCCTTCCTTGCCTCGGGCCTGACACGGACGACACCACGGGGTACGTGTTCAGGTGGTCGTCGGTGCCGAACGCGGATGGCTACGTCCTGGAGGTGTACAATACTGGGACGGGCGCGCTGATCGCCGCTGTGTCAATCACCGGCTCCCCGCCGAAAACCGACCATGTGTTTCCGGAAACGGCGCTGGACTGCGGTGGGATCACGTACCGGTGGCGGGTAGGGGCCACCTTCCCGAACAACGCGGCGCCGGCCTTCAGCGGGTTCTGGACCTTTACGATTCCATAGCCGCCGGAGGACCGCGGCGTGAAGGGGCGGCCCCACGGCCGCCCTTTGCATGTTGAAAGCCACCACCTCCTGAAGTATGCTACGGGCTGTATGTCTCCCCTGTCTTCAACCATCACCGCGGATCGGCTGACGCGATTGCGGGCCCGGCTGGCCGACGCCGGCGTCGAGGCCGTGGTGCTCACGAAGCCCGAGAACCTGACCTACGTGACCGGGTTTGCCGGATCGGCCGGAGTGGCGGTGATCTCGCAGACGGCGGCACATCTGATCGTCGACTTCCGGTACATCGAACAGGCCGCCTCACAGGCCCCGCATGTGGCGGTCGGGCGCGCCAGCGGGCCGCTGCTGGACGCCGCGGCGGCGGTGCTGCGGCAGATGCCGGTCCACCGGGTCGGCGTTGAAGGAGAGGTGATGCCGGTGGCGGCATTCCGGCGCCTGCAGGCCGCGGTCGAGGGCGCGGACGTCGTCCCGCTGGACGGCGTGGATCACCTGCGGTGGCAGAAGGATCCCGAGGAACTGGCGGCTATCCGGCGCGCGACGGAGGTCGCCGAGGCCGCGTTTGCCGACGTCCTGCCGCTGATCCGGCCGGGGGCGGTCGAGCGCGACATCGCCGTGGAACTGGAGTGCCGCCTGCGCCGGCGCGGCTCGGAGCGAGTGCCGTTCGACGTCATCGTCGCATCGGGGCCCCGGTCATCGCTGCCGCACGGGGTGGCGTCCGACCGCGTCATCGGCGCCGGGGAATTCGTGACCGTGGACTTCGGGGCCGTCGTCGGCGGCTATCACTCTGACTGCACCCGCACGGTCGTCACCGAACCGGCCGGCGACCGGCATCGCGAGATCTACCACCTGGTGCTCGGGGCCCAGCAGGCGGCCCTGGATGGGCTGCGACCGGGGATGACCGGTCGGGAAGCCGACGCGCTGGCGCGGATGGTCATCGCCGAGGCCGGCTACGGCGACGCCTTCGGGCACAGCCTGGGTCACGGCGTCGGGCTCGCGGTGCATGAGGGGCCCACGCTGTCGCCCCGCGAAGAGGCGGTGCTCGCGCCGGGGGCGGTTGTGACCGTGGAACCCGGGGTCTATCTCTCGGGATGGGGCGGGGTGCGCATCGAGGACCTGGTGGTCCTGACCGAGAACGGCTGCGAAGTGCTGACCCGGTCCCCCAGGAGCCTGCACGAGGTGAGAGCGTGATCTCGACCAACGACTTCCGTCCGGGCGTGGTGGTGACGCTGGACGGCGATCTGTATGCCGTGGTCTCGTCGCAGCACGTGAAGCGGGGACGCGGCAGCGCGTACGTGCGTGCCAAGGTCCGGAACCTGAAGACCGGGGCGATCACCGAGCGGACGTTCAACGCCGGTGAGCGCGTGCCGCATGCGTTCCTGGAGCGGCGGGAGATGCAGTACCTGTATCACCAGGACACCGAGTACGTGTTCATGGACCAGCAGACCTACGAGCAGGCCAGTTTGAGCGCCGACCTGCTCGGCGACGCGACCCGCTACCTGAGGGACAACACCGTCGTCACTGTCGTCTACTTCGAGAGCCGCCCGATCGCGGTCGAACTGCCGAACGCGGTGGATCTGGCAGTCACCGACACCTCCCCGGGTATCCGGGGCGACACGGCGTCGGGAGGCTCCAAGCCGGCGACGCTGGAGACCGGTGCCGTGGTCTCGGTGCCCCTGTTCGTGGAGGTGGGGGACGTCGTCCGCGTGGACACCCGCACGGGGGAGTACCTCGAGCGGGTGGGGTGACGGCTGCCCTGCCCGGCAATCGGCAAGGGCAGGTTCCCCTGGCGGTGGTCTGCTGCTAAAATACTGTCGTGCAGGACCACCCACGGATGTTTGCCGCGCCGTCTTTCCCGCGCCGGTGCCCCGGACGAGGAGGCGGCCACCGGCCCCCGGCGGGTGGCCGTGTTGTTTTTGAGGACGGTCGGTCGTGAAGACGCGCCGCCGGCGCGCGCGGGATGTGGCCCTGCAGGTGCTCTTCCAGCACGACGTGGGACGTCTGCCCATCGAGGAAGCCCTCGAGATCGCCCGCCAGAAAGACCCCGGCGCCGACTGGCCGTTCATCGAAGCCGTGTGCCGCGGGGCAGCGGCGCACTCAGCAGAACTCGATGCGGTGATCGCCCCGCTCCTGGAGGGGTGGTCGCTCGACCGCCTGGCCAGCGTTGATCGGACAATCCTGCGTCTTGCGCTCTACGAACTCCGCCACATGGAGACCCCGCCGGGTGTGGTCATCAACGAGGCCGTCGAGCTGGCCAAACGATACGGGACGGAGACGTCGGGCGCATTCGTGAACGGGGTCCTGGGCGCGGCCTATCGCGCCGGTGCGCCCCAGGCGCCCTCACGCCCGGCCCAGGGTCCCTGATGTCCGCCCCGCCCACGCCTCGCGTCCGGGTCCGCCTGCGGCTGCGCGGTCTGGTGCAGGGCGTCGGCTTCCGCTTCTTCGTCCAGCGCCGGGGGAGGGCGCTGGGCCTGGCCGGATTCGTGCGCAACCTCTCCGACGGCGGGGTGGAGATCGCGGCCGAAGGCCCGCCAGCCGACGTGCAGGCGTTGATCGACAGCGTCCGCCAGGGACCTCCCGGCGCGGCGGTCAGCGAGGTCACCATGGTCTGGGAGGATCCCCATATGGATGCAGAGTTCATGATTCGGGCCGATGGCCATGCCTGACCCTGTGGCGCCGACTGTGGATCTCCGGTCGTACCTGGCCTCCCGCGGGCGGATGGTCGAGGAAGCGCTGGACGCCGCGCTGCCGGGAACCGATGCGCTTCCCGGTCCGCTGCACACTGCGATGCGCTACAGCCTGTTTGCCGGCGGCAAGCGGCTGCGGCCGATGCTGGTACTCGCCTCGGCCGAGGCGACAGGCGGCGATCCAGCCGATGCGCTGCCGACGGCCTGCGCGGTGGAGATCATCCACACCTACTCGCTGATCCACGACGACCTGCCCTCGATGGACGACTCACCGCTCCGCCGCGGCCGCCCGACCTGCCACGTGGCCTTCGGCGAAGCGATCGCCGTCCTGGCCGGCGACGCGCTCCACGCCCTCGCCTTCGAACTCCTGACAAAGACGGCGAAGACCGCGGGGCCCGCCTGGACGCTGCAGGTCATTGAGGAGATCGCGGGCGCCATCGGCACCCGGGGTATGGTCGGTGGGCAGGTGCTGGACCTGTTGGGCGAGGGCCGGCCGAGCCTGGCCCATCTGGGCCGATGGCCCGCGGATGCGCGCGAGGGCGTCCACACGATCCACCGGTGGAAGACGGCCGCGCTGATCAGGGCCTCGGTCCGCGCCGGCGCCATCCTGGCCGGCGCGAGCCCTGTCCAACTGCGCGACCTGTCCATCTACGGCGAGCACCTGGGCCTGGCGTTCCAGATTATCGACGACATCCTTGACGAAGCCGCGGAGACGACTGCGGGCACCGGGGAACGGGCTGACGCGGGCAAACTGACCTTCCCCTCGGTCTTCGGCGTCGAGCGTTCGCGGGCGCTCGCGGGCGAGGAAACGGAGCGCGCGATCGCTGCGCTGCAGGGCTGGGGGCCGTCCGCCGCCATCCTGAACGACCTGGCGCGCGCGCAGCTGGTGAGGGAGGCCTAGGGGTGGCGGTGACGGCGCGGCGCGCGATGGCCTCCAGGGAGAGGAAGCCTAGGCCCGGCAGGTCCAGGCTCGACCATCTCGTCACCTCCCGCGGCCTGGCGCCCAGCCAGCACCAGGCGGAGGCCGCGATCCGCGCGGGCGAGATCTACGTTGACGGGCAGCGGGCCGACAAGCCCGGCATGCAGGTGGCCGAAGCGGCCGCCGTCGAGCGGCGCGCCCGGGGACCGGCGTTCGTCAGCCGCGGCGGGCTCAAGCTGGCCGCGGCGCTGGATGCGTTTGGCGTCGATCCGGGTGGTCTGGTCGTCCTGGACATCGGCGCCTCGACCGGAGGGTTCACCGACTGCGTGCTGCAGCGCGGGGCCCGGCGGGTCTACGCCGTGGACGTCGGGCACGGGCAGCTGCACTGGCGGCTGCGCGGCGATCCGCGCGTGGTGCCTATGGAAGGACGCCACGCGGCCAGGCTGCGGCCCGGCGACCTGCCCGAGGCCGCGGATCTGGCGACCATCGACTGCTCCTTCATCTCGGTTCTGAAGGTGCTCCCCGCCACATCGGCGCTCGTGCGGCCCGGTGGGCTGCTGCTGGCCCTGATCAAGCCGCAGTTCGAGGCCGGGCCCAGAGCGGCGCCCAAGGGAGTGGTGCGGGACCCGGCTGTGCATCAGGACGTCCTGAGGCGCGTCGTCCGCGAGGCCCAGGCGATGGGTCTTGCGCCCGAGCGTGTGATGGCCTCGCCGCTGCTGGGTCCTGAAGGGAACCGGGAGTTCTTCCTGCTCCTACGCAACGCACCGGGCAGGGCGGCCGATAACCTGGACAGAGAGATCGCCAGGGTTGCCGCAGGGCGCGAGGTGTCCCGGTGAGGCAGGTGGGCATCCTGGTGAACGTTTCCCGGTTCACCGGTTACCCACAGGCCGATGAGCTGCTGAACCGGACGCTGGCGGTGCTGGCCGAGCGTGGCGCGGCGGTCCGGATGAACGCCGCGGGCGCCGCCGCCGTGAAGCGGCCGGACCTGTCCGCGCCGGATGCCGCGCTGGTGGAGGAGGGCGACCTGCTGATCGTCCTGGGCGGCGACGGGACGATCCTGCGTGCGGCACGCCTGGCCGCGGGGCGGGTACCAATCCTCGGGGCCAACATGGGCGGATTCGGCTTCCTGGCCGAGGTGCAGTTGAGCGAACTGCCCGGTGCGATGGGGAACGTGCTGGCTGGAGCGCTGGTCATCGACGAGCGGACGATGCTGGGAGCGGAGATCACCGACGGCGGAGACATCGTGCAGCACTGTCTGGCGCTCAACGACATCGTGGTGACCAAGACCGGCGTCGCCCGCATCGTGCGGGTGGCGATCTGGGTCAACGGTGAGCACCTGTCCATCTTTCCGGCCGACGGGGTGATCGTGGCGACCCCGACCGGATCCACCGCGTACTCGCTGTCGGCCGGCGGTCCCCTGATTCATCCGCAGGTGGATGTCATCGTGGTCACGCCCATCTGTCCCCACATGCTGACGGCGCGCCCGGTGGTCGTGGCGGGCACGGCGGAGGTGGCGGTGGAACCCCTGGATCCCGCAGAGGACGTCCGGGTGACCGTCGATGGCCAGGAGAGTTTCCCGCTGCACCGTGGACAGCGCGTGGTGGTGCGGCAGGCTGATGCGCGGACCCGGCTGGTGCGGCTTCGCCCGCCGAGCTTCTACAGCATCCTCCGGACCAAGCTGGCGTGGGGGGAACGCTAGTGCTGACCGAACTGCGTATCCGGGACTTCGCGGTGGTCGAGGACGTGGCCATCGAATTCGGTCCCGGGCTTAATGTCCTCACCGGGGAGACCGGAGCCGGGAAGTCGATCATCGTGGATGCGCTGACCGCCGCGCTCGGCGCGCGGACCGCCAGCGACGTCATCCGCACCGGGGCGTCCGCTGCGACGGTGGAAGCCCGGTTCGAACCGGAGCGGGTCGGACCCGCATCGCGCTGGCTGCGCAATCAGGGGCTCGACGACCACGAACTGGTGGTGGCGCGGGAGATCGCCGCGGAGGGCCGCTCGCGGGGGTGGATCAACGGGCGGCCGGCGACCGTGGCGATGCTCCGGGATCTGGGGGATCACCTGATCGAGGTGGCCGGGCAGCATGAAGGGCAGCGCCTGCTGCGGCCGTCCGTGCACCTGGACCTGCTCGACGCCTTCGGCGGCCCCGCGGTCTCTGCCCTGCGCGCCGAGGTCGCCGGGCTGGTGCGCACGCGTGCCGCCCTGCGCAGCGAGCGGGTGGCCCTGGTCGCCGGTGAGCGCGAGCGCTTCCGGCAGAACGAGCTCCTGACCCACCAGATCCAGGAGATCGATGCGGCACGCCTTCAGCCGGGGGAAGAAGAAGACCTGGCGTCGCGCAGACTCCGCCTGGTGAACGCCGAGCGCCTGGCGTCATCGGCGCAGGCGGCCTACGGCGCGCTGTACGAAGCCGACGGGCGGGCCGCCGTGGACCTGCTGGGCCGCGCCAGGACCACGCTCAGAGACCTGGCGGCGCTGGATCCCGTCCTGGCCGAGGTGGCGCAGCGTCTGGAGGCCATGGGAGCCGATCTGGCAGATGTCGCGCACGCCCTGGCGCGGTACGCCGCCGCGGTCGAGACGCGTCCCGACGAACTGGCAGCCGTCGACGACCGGCTGGACCTGCTGCGCAGCCTGAAACGGAAATACGGAGACACCCTCGAAGCGGTGCTACGGTTCCGGGACGAGGCGGCGGCGACCCTGGCGACGGTGCAGCGCCGCGCCGCGCGCGTCGCCGAGATCGCGGCGGCGCTCCAGACGCTGGAGGATGACCTGGCGGCCCGTTGCGCGCGTCTGACGTCCCTGCGGCGGGAGGCGGCCGGGCGGCTGGAGGCCGAGGTCGAGCGGACCCTGCGCGCGCTGGAGATGGGGCGGACCCGGTTCATCGTCGACCTCGCCCGCGATCCGGATGACGAAGGCCTCGCGATCGGCCACGAGCGGCTGGCCGTGCACCAGACGGGCGTCGATCGGGTAGAGTTCCTGTTCGCCCCGAACCCCGGCGAGGCCCCGAGACCGCTGGCCAGGATCGCGTCGGGCGGAGAGCTGTCGCGGATCATGCTGGCCCTGCGTCACGCGCTGGCCGAGGCGGGCGCAGTACCCGTCCTGGTGTGCGACGAGGTGGACGCGGGCGTGGGGAGCCGGACCGCGGGCGCGGTCGGCCAGTTGCTGGCGTCGGTCGCCCGCAACCGTCAGGTGCTCTGCGTCACCCACCTGCCCCAGATCGCCAGCCTGGCCGACCGGCACTTCTGGGTGACGAAGGAGACCGACGGCGGCCGGACGCGCGTGCGCGTCTCGAACCTCGATGCCGACGAGCGCGTGGAAGAAGTCGCCCGCATGCTCGGCGGCCGCAAGCCCACGGCCATCGCCCGCGAGCACGCGGTAGAACTGCTCAGCCAGGCCCGCCCCCCGGCGGCGGGGAGAGCCCCGGCCAGGGGCGCACGAGGAGGGAAACCGTGACGAAGTACATCTTTGTAACCGGCGGTGTCGCGTCAGCCCTGGGCAAAGGAATCACCTCGGCGTCGATCGGCCGGCTGCTCAAGAGCCGGGGGCTGCGGGTGACGATGCTCAAGTTCGATCCGTACGTGAACGTGGACGCCGGGACCATGAACCCGCACCAGCACGGCGAGGTCTTCGTCACCGACGACGGCGCCGAGACCGACATGGACCTGGGGCACTACGAGCGGTTCATCGACGAGAACCTGGGGAGGGCCAACAACACCACCACCGGCAAGATCTACAACGCGGTCATCGGGCGCGAGCGGCGGGGCGAGTACCTGGGCGGCACGGTGCAGGTCATTCCCCACGTGACCAACGAGATCAAAGACGAGATCCGGTCGCTGGCCCGGTCCGCCGGCGCGGACGTGGTCATCGTCGAAGTGGGCGGCACGGTGGGCGACATCGAAGGCCTGCCGTTCCTGGAGGCGATCCGTCAGTTCCGCCGGACCGTGGGCGACCAGCACGTCATGTACATGCATGTCTCGCTGGTGCCCTACCTGCCCGCCGCGGGCGAGCTGAAGACCAAGCCCACACAGCATTCCGTGAAGGAACTGCGCAGCATCGGCATTCAGCCCGACGTGATCATCTGCCGGACGCAGCGGCCGCTGATGCGCGCGGTGAAGGAAAAGATCGCCTTGTTCTGCGACGTGGAACCCGACGCCGTCATCCAGGCCATCGATGCCCAGAGTATCTATGAGGTTCCGCTGATCCTGGAAGATGAAGGCCTGGGCCGGATCATCCTCCGGCGCCTGGGACTTGATCACTTGCCGGAGCCCGACCTCGCCGAGTGGCGGGAGATTGTTGAGCGGATCCGCCATCCCCAGGGCAGCGTGCGCATTGCGCTGGTCGGCAAGTACATGGGCGTGGAGGATTCGTACGTCAGCGTCGTGGAGGCTCTTCATCACGGTGGCATCGCGCATCGCTGCCACGTCGATGTGACGAAGATCGACTCCGAGGTGGTGGAGCGCTGGGACCAGGTGGAGCTGGAGGCGGAGCTGTCACGCTATCACGGGATCCTCGTGCCTCCCGGGTTTGGTGCGCGCGGCGTTGAGGGTAAGGTGCGGGCCATCCGGTACGCCCGTGAACACGGCGTGCCGTTCCTGGGCAGCTGCTACGGGATGCAGTGGGCCGTGGTCGAGTTCGCGCGGCACGTTTGCGGCCTGGACGGCGCCAACACGACGGAGGTCGACCCGCAGACGCCGCACCCCGTCATCTCTATGCTGGCGGAGCAGCGCAAGATCGTCGAAAAGGGCGGGACCATGCGCCTGGGGCGCTACCCGTGCCGGCTCGCCCCTGGCTCGTTGGCGGCCCAGGCGTACGGCGTCCCGGAGGTGGGCGAGCGTCATCGCCACCGGTACGAGCTCAATAACGCCTACCGGCCGGCCCTCGAGGCCCATGGCATGCGCGTGAGCGGGGTCTATCCTGACCAGGACCTGGTGGAGATCATCGAACTGCCGGATCACCCGTGGTTTGTGGGCACGCAGTTCCACGGGGAATACCGGTCGCGGCCGAACCGGCCGCACCCGCTGTACCAGGCCTTCATCCGGGCGGCGCTGGACCGCACGGCGGTGACCGCTGGCCGACCGTGAAGGCAGAGATCGGAAGGCAGATCAGGACCGAGGAGGATCGCATGAGCGGTGCAGTCTACGTCAACGGCCGGATCACCTCGAAACAGGAGGCGATGATCTCGGTGTACGACCACGGGTTTCTCTACGGCGACGGCGTGTTCGAAGGCATCCGGGTCTACGACGGCCGGATCTTCAAGCTGGAGGAACACCTCGACCGGCTCTACGCCTCAGCCCGGGGAATCATGCTGGAGATTCCGCTCGACCGCACGGACTTGCGTCGAGCCATCATCGAGACCGTGCGCGCCAGCGGGCTCCGCGACGCCTACATCCGCCCGGTGATCAGCCGCGGGCCCGGCGACCTGGGGATCGATCCGCGCAAGTGCGCGCATCCCACGGTGGTCATCATCGTGGACGCGATCCAGCTCTATCCTCGGGAGGCCTACGAGCGGGGACTGCGGATGATCACGGCGACGGTCCGGCGGCCCTCGCCCGACGCGCTGAACGGCCGGGTGAAGTCGCTGAATTATCTGAACAACATCCTGGCCCGGATCGAAGCCAACCAGGCCGGGGTCGAGGAGGCGCTGATGTTGACCGGCGACGGCGTCGTCTGCGAGTGCAGCGCCGACAACATCTTCATCGTCACCCGCGGCGAGGTGTGGACGCCGGCCTCCCACCTGAGCCTGTTGCAGGGCATTACCCGCGACACCGTGCTGGGGCTGGCCCGCGATCTCGGGATGCCGGCGTTGGAAAAGATCTTCACGCTGTATGACGTCTATGCTGCCAGCGAGTGCTTCCTGACCGGCACCGGCGCGGAGGTCGCTCCGGTGGTCGAGGTCGACGGCCGGAAGATCGGGGACGGCCGGCCGGGGCCGATGACCGGCCGGCTGATCGCCGCGTTCCGTGACCTGGCGCGGCGGACCGGCACGCCGGTATACGCGGAGGAGGCGCCACAGCGCCGGTGAGTGCGGACCGGAGAGCGCCGACGGGCGGCAAGATGACGGGCGCCGGGACGACGAGCGCCGAACCGACCATCGCCTCCCGGCTGGTCTTCCAGGGGCGCATTGCGGGCGTGCGGGTGGATGAGGTTCGCCTTCCCAGCGGCCGGATCGTGCGGCGGGAGATCGTCGAGCACCCTGGGGCCGCGGCGGTCGTGGCAGTGACCGACGACGGGCATGTGGTCATGGTGCGGCAGTACCGGAAGGCGGTCGAGGCGCCGTTGCTGGAGATTCCGGCCGGGACGCTGGAGGCCGGCGAATCTCCCGAGCGCTGCGCGCACCGCGAGCTGGCGGAAGAAGCGAGCCTCCAGGCCGCCGCGCTCACGCCACTGGTGACGTACTATCCGTCTCCGGGGATCCTGACCGAGGCCATTACCATCTTTCTCGCCCGAGGGCTCTCCCGCCGCGTGCTCCCCGCCGACGCCGGGGAGGAGGACCTGCGGGTCGAACGTGTGCCGCTGGCGCGGATCCCGTCGCTGATCGACGCGGGCGAGATCCGCGACGGGAAGTCACTGGTTGGCCTGCTGCTGGCGATGCGGGCGATCGGCGTCGCGTCGCCGCAGAGGCCGCGGGCGCGGAAGACCCGATGACGCTCCGGCCGGCCGCGCTGGAGGCAGCGCGCGAGGCGTTCCTGACGTACGTCCTGACCGAACGCGGGCTGGCGCGGCACTCGGTGGAGGCCTACGCCCGCGATCTGGCCGATTTCATCGCGTTCGCCGGGCGGCGGGAGGTGAACGCTCCGGAGGACATTCACCGCGCGACCATCACGCTGTACCTCCTGTGGCTGCGCCGGCGGGGACTGGCGCCGAGCTCGGTGGCGCGCCGCCTTTCGGCGCTGCGCGGCTGGACCGCGTTCATGCTGCGGGAGGGCCTGATCGCCGACGATCCGGCGCTCGACCTGATGCCGGCCCGGCTGCCGCGACGTCTGCCCGGTGTCCTTACGGTGGACGAGGTGGAGCGCCTGCTGGCGCAGCCGCACGGCGAGGACCCGCTGGCCCTGCGGGACCGGGCCATGCTGGAACTGCTGTACGCGGCCGGGCTGCGGGTGAGCGAACTGGTCGCACTCGATGTCGGCGACGTCAACCTGGTCCTGGAGTACGTCCGGTGCCTGGGCAAGGGCTCGAAGGAACGCATCGTGCCTATCGGCGCGGCGGCGGTGCGGGCGCTGCACCGGTATCTGACCGCGGGCCGACCCCGGCTGCTGGCCGGGCGCGCGCCCGCCGCGCTGTTCCTCAACCGGCGGGGACGGCGGCTGACGCGGCAGCGCGTGTGGATGCTGCTGCGCGCCTACGCCGCGGCCGCGGGCATCCGGCGGCCGCTGGGGCCGCACACGCTGCGGCACTCGTTCGCCACCCACCTGCTCGATGGCGGCGCCGATCTGCGGGCGGTGCAGGAGATGCTGGGCCACGCCAGCGTCGCCACAACCCAGAGGTACACGCACCTGACGCGCGCGCGGCTCCGGGAGGTCTACCGCCGGGCGCACCCGCGCGACCAGATGATCCTGCGCGGCCGCGGCGCCTAGGGCTGTGCGGGCCGTGCTCCTGGTGCTGGATGGCTGCGGCATCGGCGCCCTGCCCGACGCCGCAGCATACGGCGACGAGGACAGCCACACGCTGGGGAATACCGCACGCGCCGTCGGCGGGCTCCATCTGCCGACCCTGGAGCGGCTCGGGCTGGGCGTCCTCGATGCGATCGCCGGAGTGCGTCCGATGGCGACGCACGAGGCCGCGGCGGGGGTCATGCTCGAGCGGTCCGCGGGGAAGGATTC